>JBAWYO010000006.1:0-21460 GCA_037143495.1 Candidatus Omnitrophota bacterium
CCCCTGGCGTATCAACGTCATTTTCGTCTCGGGAAGACCATTGCGCGCAAGAAGATCGGCGCTCCACCGACAGAGGACAACGACCCGGTCAGCTTCCTTCATAAAGTCCCGGAAAGCCGCTTTCCGTCGATACATAAGCGCCCGCATCCTCACGGCTGTCCGCCATCCTCCGGCGAGATTCAGCGCTCCCAAAAAATCGCCTACCCCCGCCGGAACGAGCGCGAGAAGCGCGGCAAGCGCTTGCGGCACCCCCAGCCCGTGGAGCGTACAGGCGGTACATCTGGTCACGGTTAGCCTGCCGTCGCATACGGTGCGCCCCCACCTCATCAGCGTTCCCCGCTGGCAGCTGACCGTCGGCGTATGATAGGTGACGACAACGGGGATCCCGGCTTTTTTAGCCGCGCGCGCGCATCGCAGCGATACCCCGCGGGTGAATGCGTGCATATGAACGATATCGGGTCTTTCCCGTTCGAGTATGTTCGCGAATTCGCCGGCGGCGGCGATATCCCCTTCTCCGTATAATTCTTCGATGGCACACGTTCCTTCGGAGAGAGCGTACCGGTACACGGTCAACCCGTTATGATCGTACCGGCTATTCGCCCTGCCCGGCGCAACGATAACCGCTTCGTGGCCGGCCGCGCGCAAATATCGCGCAAGCAATTCCACATAGACTTCGGTACCGCCGACAACGTCGGGGTAAAAACAGAACGGCAGGTGCATGATCTTCATACGTGTGCCCCGCCCCCCAGCACCAGCTTTTTAACCATCCGGTATTTCATCGCGCAATACTCCGCATGCCGATATCCGACAAGCCGCGACAGAGCACGCAAGCCGCGCGGCCTTTCCGGAATATAACGGGGATCGAATTTGAGAAGCGTCGCGTAAGCGTCATTGAACATCTCCCGGTCTTCCCCGAAGCTCCCCCGCGCCACAAATCCATAGACCTTGAGCAGCGCCTGTTTGCGCGCCGGAGAGATCCCGCCGTGCGCCAGCCACCATGCTTCTATTTCCCGGGCATTATTAAAACAATCCCGCATAAAAGCTCTTGAGCTCCCCGTAGAGACCGAACCCGTTGTGTGGGACCGGTATGAGGCCATAAGCCCGGGGCAATGCACAAAACGCGCGCCGCGCAGAGCGCAATCGAGCACGAAACGCGCGTCCTGGATAACCGGCAGGCGCTCGTTCCATCCGCCTGTTTTTTCAACGATCGTCCGCCGAAAAAGATATGCCGCGGGCGGCGCCCAAAAATCGGTAAAAAGCTCTATTTCGGGATCGGTGATGGTGCGATCGATGGGCGCAGATATCTGAGGGGTTCCGTCTCCGGAGAGCGTCAGCTTCTGCCATCCGCCATACGCGATATCGGCGCCGGAAGCGCGGAGTGCTTCCAGCTGGACCCGGATCTTCCCGGGGCAGAGCAGATCATCGGCGTCAAGGTACTGCAGGAATTCACCGCGTGCAAGCTTGGTGCCGGTATTGCGCGCGCGACTGGGGCCGGAATTCGGTATGCTGACCACCTGCACCGCGGGAAAGTGTTCCCTGATGATACCGGCTGAACCGTCGGTCGACCCGTCGTCGACAACGACCACCTCGATGCCGGCGCCCGGTTCCTGCCTTAAAACGCTCTCGAGTGCTTCCCTGATCCAGGGCGCCGCGTTAAAGCAGGGGATAATAACCGATACATCGATCATTCTTGCGCAGCTCCTTAACCCTTACCGCTTAACCCTTAACCCTGCGCTTAATAGAACTTCTGCTCATTCCAGTACCGGTAAAAAGCCCCTTGCCGGGCGAGGAGTTCGTCTATCGTTCCTTCTTCGGCGACACGCCCCTGATCAATGACGACCACTTTGTCTGCCTTGCGGATCGTCGATAGCCGGTGCGCTATGACGATCGCGGTCCTCCCGGCGACCGCTTCATCGATCGCCTTCTGGATAAGGTGCTCGGTCGATGAATCGAGCGAGCTGGTAGCCTCATCAAGAATAAATATGGAGGATCCTTTAATGAGGCTGCGCGCGATCGCGACCCGCTGCCGTTCTCCGCCCGAAAGCTTGACCCCCCGGTCGCCGACCTCGGTATCGAGGCGATGCGGCAGGCGCGTTATAAAATCATAGAGCTGAGCCTTCTTGACGACCTCCATGAGCTCATCTTCGCCGACGTTCCGGTCGAGCCCGAAGATGATATTGTTGCGCAAGGTATCGTTAATAACCAGGGCGTCCTGGCTCACGAGCGCGATATGCGCGCGAATTGATTTCAGCGTAAATGCGCGGATGTCGGTCTCATCCAGAAGGATCGCCCCCGCCGGACAATCATAAAACCGCATGAGAAGACTGATGAGCGTCGTCTTACCGGACCCGGTAGGGCCGACGATCGCGGTCATCGCCCCTTGCTTGACGGCGACGGAAATATCCCGCAAGACGCCGACGGTGTCAGGATAGGAGAAATTCAGATGATTGAAGACAATGCCGCTTTTGAGCCCCTCAAAGGTGCGGTGACCGTCGGGGATAGTAAACTTTTCTTCACTGTCGAGAACTTTCAATATCTCTTTAACGGGGGGTTTCGCCTGCGCGATAACGATCTTCATATCGTTAAAGATATTAAACATCGGTAAAGCCCGCCGCGCGGCATAGAAGAAAACGACAAAGATGGATATTTCAGCGGCCTGATGGTCTTTTGCCAACAGGAGCGCCACGACCGCTATCATGATCAGGAGGGCCCCCGTGATGATCAGCTCCTGCACTGGGCCGACCAGCGCGATGACCCGCTGACGTTTATATTCGAACCTTCGCAAATCTTCATTGATCGCGGCATACATCTCCTTCGTCTCGTCTTCTTTTGAATATGCTTTTACGAGCGGGATGCAGGAGAGTATATTAAAGACTTTGCGGCTGAGCTCTACCTGGACAGTGTTCTGTGAGGTGGCGATCTGCTCGAGTTTACGTATCATCAGCCTGAGCGAAAGATAGAGAATCGGAAAAAGACAGATCGTAACGATGGTCAGGCGCCATGAGATAAAGAGCATGATCACGAAATAAACGATAAGAATAAAAAAATTATCGACCAGTTTTTCGAACGCCCGTACCAGGTCGATCACATTCTCCGAATACCGGAGCACCAGATGAACATACCCCTGGCTCGTCTGGTCAAAAAAAAGTTTCCCGAAACTGATGCAACGATTAAAAATATAACTGTAGATATTCTTCTTAAAGCGGGTATGCCAGCGGGCGGAGAGCGTGGCGTTGAGGTAAGCGACCATGTTCTTAATAACCACCATCAGGAATATCGCGATAACCAGAAAAAGGAACATCGTCCTGTTCCGGGAGAGCCCTTCGGTCATATCATGGACAACTGACGGAAAAAGACGGAAGAGGTGTTTAATAACGGGGATATCCCGTACAAAATCGAAATTATTGCCCGCCACCCCCTTGGCAAGCGGCACGAGAAGACCGACGCTGACCCCCTCAAAACCGGCGACGATCATCGAGAGGATAACCGGAAGGATAATGTATACCGGGCGCACGCCCATAATGCGCAGAAACCGCCGCAACACAATAAGCCGCGCGTAGAGTAATGTTCTTTTCAGTCCTGTAGGTACTATCATGTGTTGGCCCTTATTTATTATAAGATTATATCATACCCGGGAAAGAGCGCCATGCATTATCTCTGCGTTGTGAACCAGGCAACCGTCTTGGTGATCCCCTGCTCAAGCGTGTGGGCCGGCAGCCACCGCAAGATCCGCCTGGCTTTCCCGATATCAGCCTGCCACCTGCCCGCCTCAACATGGTTCCCCGCAAACCGCCCCCATCGCGGCCGGGGGGTCGCGCCCGTCGCGCGCCCGATACGCCGTATCACTTCGGCGACCGTAGCTTCCCTGCCCGATCCGATATTTATGATCTCGCCCGCCGCGTCGCGGTGATACCGGACCAGAGCGCAATAGGCCTCGACAACATCTTCTATAAAAATAAAATCCCTCCGGTTTTTGGGGGATGATGCCGTAAAAGGTTTCCCGGCCAGGCATGCGAGGATAACCGAGGGTATGAGACGGGGCGGTTCTTCAAAGTACCCGTAGGGCGTAAACAACCGCAGTGTCGCGACGGGTAACCGTTCCCTGAGCGCTTGCGCCCGGCAATATAACGTAGCCGCTGCTTTAGAGACCCCGTAATCACTGACCGGCGCGATCGGGTCGCTCTCGCGAAGCGGCACGTTCCGCACTCCATATTCAGCGACCGAACCGGTAGCAATGAAGAGTTTAAGATGGGTGGTCTTGCAGGCCGTCAGCAGATTGACCGTGCCGATGACGTTGGCGTCGAACATCGCACGCGTCTCCTGCGTATCGGCCCTGACGCCGTTGGCGGCCAGATGAAAAACGATCTCGGCGCGCACCCGCGCGAGAGCGCGTTCAACGGCGCTCCGGTCTTTGAGATCGGCATAGTGAACCGCGACGCTGCCAAGCAAACTGCGGATACGGCTGGTATCAGTCTCGCGCCGGAGCAGGATGTGGAGTTCTGCGCTTTCAGGAATGAGGCGCCGCAGGAGGTTTGCCCCGATGAACCCTGCCGCGCCGGTTACCAGGACTCTTGCGCCTCTCAGTTTCATTCGGTGACGCTCCTTGCCAGCTTTTCTACACTACGGGAATACGTAAAAACCAGAGCTTCTTCCCGCGATCTTCCCACTTCCCGCGAAACGTGATAAAAAAAGAGAGAAGGATGAGTTTTATGTCGAGGGAAAAAGTCCGGTGGCGGATATACCAGAGGTCGTACCGCAACTTCTCCGCTATCACGGCGTCGCAGGGCGCGAAGACCTGCGCGACGCCGGTCAGCCCGGGAGAGACGGATTGACGAGCCGCAACCTGCGCGTTATGTTCAAGGTCGGTGGAGCCGCCGGTGCGGTATTCGATCTCAAACGGCCGCAATGCCCGTGGACCGACAAAGGACATCTCTCCCTTGAGAATATTGACCAGCTGCGGCAGTTCGTCCATGGCCGTCTCGCGCAGCAGGCGCCCGACGGAGGTCACCCGCGCATCGTGTTCGCGGGCCTGGATCGGGCCGGTACCCCGCTCTGCCTGGACGACCATTGACCGGAATTTGATAACCTTAAAGATCTTGCCGTCTTTGCCCAGGCGCTCCTGCAGATAATAGATCGGGCCCCGGTCCTCGCAATATACCAGCGCCATGATCACGCACCATACCGGCGACGCCATCAGGAGGCCGAAAAAAGCGAGCAGCGCGTCAAAAGTCCTTTTAGCCGAAAAATTACTCATAAGCCTCGTCTTTATTGAAGATGTTCCAGAGAAGCTTCCGGTATATCTTCCCGGAGAGCGAGGGGGTCTTCAGAAGAGAGAGGATAACATCTTTATGCCAATCGAACGCCTGCGAGCGCTCAAGGATCCCGATGATCTTCTTATCCTGCTTGATGGCCATGACCAGGCTGTTCAGGTTTTCGTCGCTCAGCGTCGAAATAAAACGCCTGACGAACCTGCCGACCTTAAGCTCAAGTCCGATCAGCCGTTTCCACTCGGATTCATACCGGCGAAAATGGCGCTGGCTGAAATCGTCCTTTTTGAACGCCGTGACGATGATCTCCGACGCGATATTGGCGCATAAGAGGCCATAAAATATGCCGCCGCCGGTTATCGGTTTTACATGCCCGGCGGAATCGCCGACAACAAGTACCCGCTCCAGGTAGGTCCGCTCGATCGTGTCGACCGGGACCAGCCGTTTGCGCAGGATCGGTTTTTCGCTCTTGAACCGCCCTTTAAGCTCTTTCGAGGCGAGGAAACGCGAAAGGTACATCAGGGAATTCTTCCGGGTGCAGACGCCGACCCGCGCATGGTGCGGATCGACCGGTACAACCCAGGCGAATGAGCCGGGCGCGATCTCATTCCCGAGATGGATCTCGATGCTCTTGAGCGGGGCGCGCGTCGCGATCTCCGTCTGGCTGCAATCCAGGAACGCCTTAGGCGTGGAGAGGCCCAGCCCCTTATGAAGACCATAATACGCGCCGGCCGCCAGAACACAGACCCGGGCCTTTATTTCGGTTTCCGATAGCGGAGAGGTTGAGAGTTTAAGCCTGACATGGTTCCCGGCAACTGAGATCCCGGTGCATTTTGTCGATGTCAAGAAACTGGTCCCGTTATCGATCGCCAGATGAGCTATCTGCCGGTCAAATGCCGTCCGGTCAATGATATACGCATGCGTCTTGTCTGATATGAGGTTCAGTTTTTCTCCGGAAGGCGCGGCAACAATGAGGGAGTTGATCTTGTTGAGGACACAATCGGGGGCTATCGCTAAACGCCCAAAAACTTCCTTACCGACTATCCCGGCGCAAAAGGAAGGCTCGCCAATGGAAGGATGCTCCTCGATAACGATCGTTTTTAAGCCCGCCCGCTGGGTCTGGCAGGCAACGTACGAACCCGCGGGACCGGCGCCGATGATCGCGACATCATACATAGGAAATGACCGGGTATTCGCTAACCACGCGCACGGGAACCCCCTAAAAGGAAAAAAGAAAACAGGCCGCAATCGAATATTCTTCCGATCGATCCTATTTTCTATTCTTCGATTGCTCTCAATTTTCGCGCTGCTTGAAAAAACGGGGTCGACGAGATTTGAACTCGCGGTCTTCGCCGTGACAGGGCGACGTGTTAAACCAGGCTACACTACGACCCCCCGAAACTATATCACTATACCCGCATTCGGGATATCTGCGTGGGTAGATTGTAATACAAAACCAATTGCTTTGCAATAGTTTTTTCGGGCCTGCTTTATTTTAAAAAATGGGCAAGACAGGACTTGAACCTGTGACCTTCCGGATGTAAGCCGGATGCTCTAACCAGCTGAGCTACTTGCCCTTAGAAAATGACCTGGTATGTCCTCAGGGCTTTATCCCCAAGGGTCCGTGCAATAACCAATACCCCCAGATCGCGAAGAGTCCGGCAATAACGCTGCCTAAGACATTGATCAATTCATTGGGTATGCGTTTTTTTTGGTAAGAAAATGCGTTCAGGAAACTGTCAGCCGCTGCCCCGATCAGCGCGCTGGGAATCACGATATAGAGTTCCTGCGAGGTAATCAGGCGTACCGCGAAAGCGACGCCCCCCAGCAGAACCGCCGCGATGATACCGAACGTGGTCCCGGGAACCGAAATACCTCCGGGGGTTCCGTGGCGCACTTTGCGCAACGTCATGATCGACAGCGCGTCGCGGCTGAGCGCCTTCCCCAGCTTCGTCGAGACCGTATCGCATATCGCCTCGGCATAACCGGCGACGAAGGCTACTTTGAATTCGGGTCTTTCGGTCAGGAAATAGAGCGCCGCAAAGATCGCTCCGGCTAACGACCTGCCCAAAACGCGTTCGTACGTGCGCTTTGCCTTATAGAGCTCGAACTCCCCCTTCCGGGCCTTATCTTTATTTTCGAGGTTGATAGCAAGCCCCATCATGATAAAGAACCCGATGATAATGGTATATGCCTGCCACCCCATAAAAACATAGACGAGCGTAAAGAGGACGACCCCGGCGAAAAACCCGGTATCATCGACCATCTCCCGCATGAACGCAACCATCCCGAAGGCGAGATTGACCGCAAACCCTATGAGAAGGCGCTTCACCATATCATTCATCAGGTTTTCCGTGAACCGGGCTTGACCAACGGGATCCGCTCTTTACAGAACGGGCACGTTGCCGGATCAAACGTCTCCACCGCGATGCGCAGCAGATGTTCGAAGGGCACGCCGAAATCGATCTCCCCCGATGCGCGGTGTACGATCGATCCGACCCCGACCAGTTTTGCGCCATACGCCGTAACGACCTCGATCACTTCCCGGGTCGACCCCCCCGTCGTGATAACATCTTCCACGACAACAACCCGGTCCTTCTTCGTTAGCGAGAATCCGCGGCGCAGCGTCATCTTCCCCTCTTCGCGCTCGGTAAAAAGCGATCGGCAGCCGATCGCGCGCGCCACTTCATATGATACCAGCACGCCTCCGAGCGCCGGCGCTACAATGACGGTCGGTCTTTGTTTTTTCAATTTCTTCGCCAGCTCGCTGCACAGTTGCCCGGCGTATTCAGGCCGCTGCAGTACGAGCGCGCATTGAAGGTATCTCTGGCTATGAAGTCCGCTCGAAAGCTTGAAGTGCCCCGTCAATAACGCCCCGGTCTTCTTGAACATACCCAGAACTTTTTTATCGGTCATGATATTTACGCTATCTCCTCTATGATCATCCGCGCGGCCTCCTGGGGTTTTTCGGCCTTAAGGATCGGGCGGCCTACCACGATGTACCGGGCGCCGAGCTTGACAGCCTCCCCGGGAGTCGCGATCCTCTTCTGGTCGTCTCGCGCGGCCCATGAGGGGCGCACCCCGGGAACCACGAGCACGAAATCGTCGCCGCATGCCCACCTGACCGGTTCTATCTCGTCAGCGGAAGCGACAACACCGTCGAGCCCCGCGTCCTTGGCGAGTTTCGCCAGATAGGTCACCTGCGATTTGACGCCTTTACGTATTTCAAGGTCCCGCAGGTCCTTCTCCCCCATTGACGTTAAAACCGTCACACCGACGATCAGCGGCTTCTCGACGCCGATCCTGCGCGCCTCATCCCTGACCGCGTCGGCGGCGGTCCGCATCATCTCAAATCCGCCCTGGACATGGACATTAAGCATAAAAACACCGAGCCTGACCGCGGCGCGCGCCGCGTTGGCGACGGTATTGGGTATGTCGTGGAACTTAAGATCGAGAAAGACCTTGCAACCGATCCCCGTCAACATTTTTACTGAAGCGGGGCCCGCGTTAGTAAAGAGCTGGCTCCCCACCTTGAAGGTCTTAACCGCCGGATAGACCATCTCGACGGTCTTTTTGGCCGCCTCCAGATCATCAACATCCAGCGCCACAATAAGTTTATCGATGCCAGTCGTCATGATATCGCCACCGCCCCCCGCAATTCATGTATATTCTTCAGGTTATGTTCTTTTAAATACGCGCCGATCCCTTCGATCGTATCTGCCGTGACCGACGGATCTATAAAATTAGCTGTTCCGATCTGGACGGCAGTAGCACCGCAGAGGATGAACTCGAGCGCATCGTTCGCATTCATGATGCCGCCAATGCCGATGACCGGTATGCTGACTTTTTTGAACGTCTCCCAGACCATCCGCAGCGCCAGCGGTTTTATCGCCGGGCCGCTTAAACCTCCCGTCACCGCTCCCAGCTTCGGCCGCCTGGTCCTGATATCCACCGCCATCCCGAGGAACGTGTTCACCAGCGAAACCGCGTCGCTGCCGCCGTCCTGCGCCGCGCACGCTATTGCCGCGATATCGGTCACGTTCGGCGAAAGCTTCGCGATGAGCGTCAGGCGCGTCATCGCGCGTATTTTCTTCACGAGCCGGCGGGTCTCCTCGGCAGACTGGCTGATAAGACCATGTCCGCGTTCTTTTCCGGCGCCGCCGTGGACGTTCGGGCATGAAAGATTCAGCTCAATACCGCTGATATCCAGCCCCTCGAGCCGGCGAACGAGCTCGACAAGATCATCGGCGCTTTCACCTCCCGCGCTGACGATCACCGGCACCGCGAGGCGTTTCAAGAAGGGCATTTTATGTTCTATGAAATAATCAACCCCGGCGTTCTCAAGACCTATCGAATTAAGCATGCCGGAAGATGTCTCAACGACACGCGGCGGCCGGTTGCCCTGCCGTGCCCGGAGCGTTATTGTTTTGGTGACGAGCGCTCCCAGTTTGTTGATGTCGGTAAAATCGGCATGCTCTTCACCCGCCCCGAAGGTCCCTGAAGCGACCATGACCGGGTTTTTGAGCGAGATCTTCCCGATCTTCACCGCCATCCTTACCGCCATACGACCTCTTTCGCGTCAAAGACCGGTCCGTCTTTACAGACCATACGGTAACCGCCGGTGGTCATCACCGCGCACCCGAGACAGGCGCCGATCCCGCAGGCCATATACTCCTCTAAGAGCACCTGGCAGCTGCTCCCGTGGGCCGCGGCCAGTCCTGCCACCGCCTTAAGCATCGGCTCAGGACCGCAAGCATAGATGGTCATTGGTTGTTGGTTATTGGTCGTTAACGCTGTATGCAAAAGCTGCGTTACAAAACCATGGTGACCGCATGACCCGTCATCGGTCGCTACCTTCACCGCGCAGCCCAGATCGCTAAATTCTTTTTTACACAGAAGCGCGTTTTTATTCTTCGCACCCAGCAATACCAGAGGTTTCTTATGATGGACCAAGCGGGCGTCAACGGCCACTTCCGCGGCCAAAGCTACCAGCGGCGCGGCTCCAACGCCACCCGCAACGAGCATCACCCGCTCTCCGGAACCCGGAACCGTAAACCCGTTCCCCAGCGGCCCGATCACGTCCAGCATCTCGCCCGGTTTTCTCGCGCTGAGCTTCTTGGTCCCTTCACCCCTGACTTCGTAGAGGATCTCAAGGTCGTACCGCGCGCCGTTCTTTACCCGCCGGTAAAAACCGAACGGTTTGCGCAGCAACGGCTGCCCGCCGTCGTCAACCTTGACCTGGATGAACTGTCCTGGCTTGATCTCCCGCGCCATGAGCGGCGCGGCAAATGAAAGCTTAAAATAAGCACCGCAGACGTTGCGGTTGCCCGTAATGAGCGCGCGCACCCGCTGTCGGTGGTTATGCACGTTTCTTCTCGCGATGGTATTCCTGCAACGATTTCACCGATATCTTCCGGTTCTTGGTCATGCTCGCGATCGCGTTGACGGAAGCCTGCGCTCCTGAGAGCGTCGTAATGAGCGGTACATTATACAAGATCGCCTGCGACCTGAGCTTGATCTCGTCGCCTTTCGTGGTCCTGCCCGACGGCGTGTTGATAATAAGGTCGACCTTCGCGTCCTTGATCAGGTCGATGATATTAGGGCGCCCTTCTTTAAGCTTGGGCAGGACGGTCGCGCTGATATCGTTGCTGCGCAGCGCGTCCGCGGTTCCGGCGGTCGCCAGTACCTTGAACCCGAGGTCGGCCAGTTTTTTGGCGACGAAAAGCATATTGCGTTTGTCGCGGTTGTTCACGCTGATAAAGACGCTGCCCTTGGTCGGTAACTTCTGACCCGCCGCGAGTTGGCTCTTGGTATAGGCCCCGCTGAAATTGGTATCGATCCCCATGACCTCGCCGGTCGAGCGCATTTCGGGCCCGAGGATCGCGTCGACGCCGGGAAAACGGATGAACGGGAAGACCGATTCTTTCACCGCGACATAATCTATCGTCCGTTCTTTGGTGAAACCTATCTGGGCGAGCGTCTTGCCGAGCATGATCTTCGTCGCGAGTTTCGCCAGCGGAACACCGATCGCCTTACTGACAAACGGAATGGTCCTCGATGCGCGCGGGTTGACCTCGAGGATATACACGATATTATTTTTGACAGCGTACTGGACGTTCATAAGTCCTTTGACCTTGAGCTCAAGCGCCATCGCGTAGGTATTCTTTTTGATCGTCTCGATAATATCCTTACCGAGCGTATGCGGCGGCAACACCATCGCGCTGTCGCCCGAATGAATGCCGGCTTCTTCAATGTGTTCGAGGATCCCGCCGATGACGCACGTCTCGCCGTCAGCGATCGCGTCGACGTCGACCTCGAGCGCGTCCTCAAGAAATTTATCGATCAGGATCGGCCGCTCGGGAGAAGCCTCGACCGCCCGCGCCATATAATCGGCCAGGGCGGTCTCGTCATAGACGATCTCCATCGCGCGCCCGCCTAAGACGAACGAGGGGCGCACGACCACCGGGTATCCGATCCGCATCGCCACGGCCTGTGCTTCCTCAACGTTCGTCGCGGTACCGTTATCGGGTTGCCGGAGCTTAAGTTTTTTAAGCATCTGCTGGAAACGCTTGCGGTCTTCAGCGATATCGATCGAGTCGGGACTGGTCCCCAGGATGTTGAGACCTGCCCGGGCCAGCGGCCCGGAAATATTGAGCGGGGTCTGACCGCCGAATTGCACGATCGCGCCCAGGGGCCCTTCCACATCGACAATATTCATCACGTCTTCAACGGTCAGGGGCTCAAAATAGAGCTTATCCGAAGTATCATAATCGGTCGAAACGGTCTCCGGGTTGCAGTTGATCATGATGCTTTCGTAGCCTTCTTCCTTCAGCGCATACGACGCATGGCAACAGCAATAATCGAATTCTATCCCCTGGCCGATCCTGTTCGGGCCGCCCCCCAGGATCAGCACTTTTTTCTTTTCTTGTACCGTCACGTGGATCTCCTTGCCTTATTACTACGCGTATTTTTCATATACTGTACACACGGGCTGCGTTCTGGCATATTATTATATGCTAATGAAACAAGAACGGGCAACAGTTATTTCGGCGCGCCCTCGCGGTACGTGACCCTGCCGCCGGTGATCGTCATGACGGCAATCCCTTTGAGCGTCTTTCCTAAGAAGGGTGTATTTTTGCTCTTCGACTCGAGCGCTTCTTTCGTTACCAGCCATTTTTTTTGGTGGTCGATAATAACAATATCGGCATCAGCGCCGACGGTAAGGTTTCCTTTGTTGAGCCCGAGAATGCGCGCGGGATTCGATGACATCCGTTCGATCAGCTCGCTCCAGGTAAGCGTTTTCGTATCGATCAGTTCCATGATCGCGAGCGAAAGGGCTGTCTCAAGTCCGATGATGCCGAAGGGGGCCGCGTCAAATTCCCGGTCCTTTTCGTCTTCCGTATGCGGCGCGTGATCGGTCGCAATGCAGTCGATCGTCCCGTCCTTGATCCCCGCCCTGATCGCGTCCCGGTCATCGGCGGTCCTCAGCGGCGGATTCATCTTCATGTTCGTATCGAACCCCGAGGTCTTGACCGCTTCGTCGGTCAGTGTAAAATAATGCGGGCAGGTCTCGGCGGTCACATTGATCCCGCGCTTTTTGGCGTCGCGTATCAGCTCGACGGATCTGCGCGCGCTCACATGCGCCACATGCAGCTTGCCCCTGGTCATACCGCAGAGCTCGATGTCGCGCGATATCCTGGTATATTCCGATACCGCGGGGCGTCCTTTGAGCCCCAGCAGCGTCGAAATAAAACTCTCGTTCATGACCCCGTCACGGGAGAGCTGTTTGTCCTCGCAGTGCCCGATAACCGTCAGCTTCAGCATCGAGGCGTACTCGAGCGCGCGGCGCATGATCTCGCTGTTGTCGACCGAGTCGCCGTCGTCGGAAAGCGCGACGACCCCCGCGTCGTGCAGCTCCCCCATCTCCGAGAGCTCTTCACCCTTGCGTCCTTTGGTGATCGCTCCGATCACATAGATGTTACAGAGCCCGATGCGTTTTCCTTCTCCGACAATAAACCCGACGACGCCCTGGTTGTCGCATGGCGGGGTCGTGTTCGGCATCGCGCAGACCGCCGTAAATCCGCCTTTGACCGCCGCCCGCGAGGCGCTCAGGAGCGTCTCCTCATCCTCGCGGCCGGGTTCCCGCAGGTGCGTATGCATATCGATGAGCCCGGGCGCGACGATCTTCCCGGCGGCATCACTAACCTCGGCGCCTGCCGCTTTGATCCCTTTCGCGACGGAGCTTATCTTGCCGTCTTCGATCAGGATATCGTACTCGCCGTCCAGTTTATTGACCGGGTCGACGACATGTCCATTCTTAATAAGTATCTTCATGGCTTCTCTTCCCTGCCTTTCGCCTCCACCCTGTCTTTTCTCTGCGCGATCAGGTAAAGTACCGCCATCCTGACCGCGATCCCGTTCGTGACCTGGTCAAGAATGACCGAGTTGGGACCGTCCGCACACTCCGGCGTGATCTCGACCCCGCGGTTGATCGGCCCCGGGTGCATGATGATGATATCTTTTTTCGCGTACTTAAGCACGTCCTTATTGATACCGAAGCGATTCACGTACTCGCGCAGCGACGGGAAGAGCCCGCGCTGCTGGCGCTCGTGCTGGATCCGCAGGATATTCACCACATCGGCATCTTCGAGCGCTTCCTTGAGGCTATACGTCACCCGGACGCCCAGCTTTTCGGCGTCGGCCGGGATCAGCGTCTGCGGGCCGCAGACGGTCACCTTCGCTCCGAGCTTGTTGAGTCCCCAGATATTGCTGCGCGCGACGCGCGAGTGCGTGATGTCTCCCAGGATACTGACCTTCAGTCCCGCGATCTTTCCTTTTTTCTGCTTCATGGTGAACATGTCAAGGAGCCCCTGCGTCGGGTGCTCGTGTGAGCCGTCGCCGGCATTAATAACACTCGAGGGGACCGCCCGTGCCAGCATATGCGGTGACCCCGATGCCGCATGACGCATAATGATGATGTCTATCTTCATCGCTTCGATGTTCTTGGCGGTGTCCTTGAAGGTCTCGCCTTTCGATACGCTCGAAGCCTGCATCGCGATATTCACGATATCGGCGCTCAGGCGCTTCGCCGCGAGCTCGAAGGATGTCCGCGTCCTTGTTGAGGACTCGAAGAAAAGGTTCACGACGGTCTTGCCCCGCAGCGCGGGAACCTTCTTCACGGGCCGCTCCGAAACCTCTTTGAAGGACTCCGCGGTATCGAGGATCAGTTCGATCTCTTCTTTCGAAAGGTCCTCGAGCCCGAGGAGGTCCTTCCGGTCCCACACTAGTTTTTTTGGCATAGCATCACCTCTTCCGCCTGATCGGTCTCCTGCAACCGCACTTCGATGACTTCGCTCAGCGCCGTCGGTACATTCTTGCCCACATAATCGGCCCGTATCGGGAGCTCCCGGTGCCCCCGGTCGATCAGGACCGCGAGCTGGATCGACCGCGGCCGGCCAAAATCACTCAGCTCGGAAAGCGCGCACCGGATCGTGCGCCCGGTGAAGAGCACATCATCCACCAGGATGATCCGCTTGCCGTTGATGTCAAAATCCACGATCGTCGCCTTGACGAGCGGATGCTCCGCGACCTGCGTCAGATCGTCGCGGTAGAGCGTAATGTCGAGGATGCCGAGCGGTACCTCAACCCCGGCGATCTTCCCGATCTGATCGGCGATCCGCTTGGCAAGAACATCGCCCCTGCTGCGGATCCCGATGACCGCGAGCCCCTCTTTATTGCCGTCCTTCTCGAGGATCTCGTGGCTGATCCTAGTGATCGCGCTGGCGATCGCCTCTTTGTCCATGATCTTCGCTTTTGGTGTAAGCGTCATAGCTGCTCCCTTTCCCGTTCCCCCATCCCCTGTGCAAATAAAAATACCTATCTGTCATTCGACAAATAGGTATGCTCTCTTCCTGCTGCGGGTGCCGCGCTTCATCTTCTTCCCTTTCCCGCCTCTCAGTGCGGGATTAAAAGGCTCAATAATCGTGAGTAGATTATAGCACGGCCCTCGGCCTAGTCAAGGGAATTGTTCGTCCCGCCCGTCCCTGCCTGCCGCCGGTGGCTGCAGATGCCGCGCTTGGAACGCTCAATGAATTCGACCATATGTTTCACTTCGGGGAAAAGCTTCGGAATGGCTTGTATGCGCTTAAGGGCGCTCGGGATACTTAATCCTTCGCGGTAAAGTATGTTGAAAGCCTCTTTGATCTGCTTCCGTGTCTCGGGGCCGAATCCGGACCGCCGTAAACCAACGAGGTTGAGCCCGCAGACTTCAGCATCGCATTCGAGGAGCGTATACGGCACAACGTCCTGGGTAACGCGGGTGAGCCCGCCGATCATCGCCAGCGTGCCGATGCGGGTAAACTGATGCGCCGCGGCCCCGCCCCCCATAAACACTTTATTCTCGACTTCAACATGCCCGCCTAGAAGCGCCGCGTTGCAGAGCACGATATCGTTGCCGAGTACGCAATCATGGGCGACGTGGGATGTCGCCATGAAATAATTGCCGTTGCCGATCACCGTACTTGCTCCTTCGGCGAAACTCCGGTGGATCGTCACGTATTCACGGATCGTATTATTATTGCCGATCTTGAGCGAGCGGGGCTCTCCCTTGTATGCCGTATGCTGCGGCTCGTGGCCGAGCACCGCGCCCATATAGATCACGTTATTGGCGCCGATCGTGGTGCCGCTGGCAACATAGACATTCTGCCAGAGCTTCGTCCCGTCGCCGATAAGAACGTCGTCTTCAATAATCGACCAGGGCCCGATCTCGACGTCCTTGCCGATCCGGGCCTTCTTTGAAACGATTGCGGTTGCGTGTATGCTCACAATCACTCCTTATGTGCACAAATTATTTTTGCGGGTCCTGCCGCCGGGCAGCCCATATTTTTTTCGGGGGGTTTACCCCGCACCACAGCTAAAGCTGGGTGCGGGGTCCATCCGATAAGTAACATCAGCGGGGTTTCTGGGCCCCCCATCCCCCGCTCAAAAATCTGGGCTCCCGCCCGCCGTCACCCGCAAAACTTTATTGCACTAATCAGGTGCTGGGCGATTTCCTTTACTTCGCGTACTCGATCGCGCGCGTTTCGCGGATCACGACGACCTTGATCTGTCCGGGGTACTCGAGCCCTTCCTCGATCTTCTTCGTGATATCCCGCGCCATGATCGTCGCGTCCTGGTCGGAGATGCGCTCCGGCTGGACGATAACGCGTATCTCGCGTCCCGCCTGTATCGCGTACGCCTTCTCGACACCCTTGAATGAATCGGCGATCGCCTCGAGCTTCTCGAGCCGCTTCACGTAGATCTCAAGAGTTTCGCGCCGCGCTCCCGGCCGGGTCGCGCTGATCGTATCGGCAGCCTGGGCGAGCACCGCCAGCAACGTCTTCGCCTCGATATCCTGGTGATGCGCCTCGACCGCGTGGACGACGCTCTCAGGTTCATTATACTTGCGCGTCAGTTCAGCGCCGATCTTCGCGTGAGTGCCTTCGATCTCATGGCTGACCGCCTTGCCGATATCATGCAGCAGGCCGACGCGCCGCGCCAGATAGAAATCAAGTTTAAGTTCCGAGGCCATGACGCCCATCAGGAAGCCGACCTCTTTGGAATGCTGGAGGACGTTCTGCCCGTAACTCGTCCGGTATTTGAGACGGCCGAGCAGTTTCACGATCTCGGGATGGATCCCCTGCAGGCCGAGCTCGAGCATCGTCTTCTCGCCCGCGTCCTTGATCGTGATCTCCATCTCTTTCTTGACCTTCTCAACAACCTCTTCGATCCTGCCCGGGTGTATGCGTCCGTCTTCCATCAGCTTCTCGAGCGTGATACGGGCTATTTCGCGCTTGACCGCGTCAAAACTCGAAAGCGTGATCGCTTCGGGCGTATCATCAATGATGATATCGACGCCGGTCGCGATCTCGAGCGCGCGGATGTTCCTGCCTTCGCGGCCGATGATGCGTCCCTTCATCTCGTCGTTGGGCAGATGGACGACGCTGACGGTCGTCTCGACGGTATGGTCGGCGGCCGTCCGCTGGATCGCGAGCCCGATGATCTTGCGGGCCTCTTTATCCGCCTTCTCTTTGGTCTCCTCTTCGAGCCGTTTCATCATGTTCGCGGCTTCGCGCTTGACCTCGTCCTCAAGCTTGGTGAAAAGCTGGCGTTTCGCCTCTTCGGCGGTCAGCCCCGATATCTTTTCAAGCCGCTCCCGCTCTTCATTGACGAGCTGCTGGAGCTCCTTTTCTTTCGCCGTGTGGCTCTTATCGCGCTCGACAAGAACGCGTTCGCGGTCCGCGAGATCGCGCTCTTTCTTGTCCAGCATATCTACTTTGCGATCAATATTCTCTTCTTTCTGCATCAAACGACGCTCGAGCACGTTAAGCTCCTGGCGGCGTTCTTTGGTCTCTTTCTCGAAATCGGCCCTGACCCGATGGAGCAGGTCCTTAGCTTCGAGCTCGATCTCTTTTTTACGGCTTTCGTGCTGTTTGCGCGCCTCTTCAAGGATCTGCTTCGCTTTTACTTCAGCGGTGCGGACCTTTCCTTCGGCGGTCATCTTTCTCAGCAGATAGCCCGCGCAGGCCAGGAGCGCGCCCACCACGAACCAAATGCCTACCATTACCACATTCACCTGTCCGGACATCGGTTGCTTCCTCCTGTATGTAGCGGCGCCAGTGTTCCCGCGCCGCTAATTAGTGAGCAGCATCTTAACGGGGATGTCGTGCGGCAATACGGGGATGGAATCGAGGACCTGGAAATCGAAACAGAGCCCGACCGTCGCGGCACAGGAGGGGAGCGCTTCTAAAAAGCGGTCATAATACCCCTTGCCCCTGCCGAGCCGGTTCCCGTCCCTGTCGAAAGCGACGCCCGGCACCACGACCAGGTCCATCTCTTCGCGCGGGATCGGACGGATCTCCGCTGCCCGCGGCTGTTGCACGCCGTAGGGCCCGATCTCAAGCTGTGTGAGTCTATCACTGATCCTGGAAACGATCAGATCGCTCTTCCCCTTCATTGTCACCGGTACTCCGACATCCTTACCCGCCGCGATGCACTCATCGATCATGCGGTGCGTATCGACTTCCTCAGGCATAGATACAAAGAACACCACGCACCGCGCCTTCCTGAACTCCTTCATCGCGAATAACTTTTTTTTGATCGCATTACTTTTTTTTAAAATATCCGTACTCTCATGAGATCTTAGTTTACCTAATATCTCCTTTCTGGTTTGTTTCTTATGTGACAGGACCGCATCCTCTGCCGGCCCCGGTCTCAACATCTTCATCATTTCTTCTGCTGGGGATTCTTTTTGAAATAATCGTCTATCGCGCTCTTTAACGCCTGTTCCGCCAGCATCGAACAGTGCATCTTTATCGGGGGCAATCCGCCGAGCGCCTCGGCGACCGCCCTGTTGGAGATCTTGAGCGCGTCAGCGACGGTCTTGCCCTTCACCAGTTCAGTGACCATGCTGCTCGTCGCGATCGCCGCGCCGCAGCCGAAGGTCTTGAACTTTGCGTCGACGATAACACCGTTCTCCACCTTCAGGTATAATTCCATGATATCGCCGCACGTCGCGTTACCGACATGACCGACGCCATCGGCGCCGGGCATATCCCCGACGTTCCGCGGGTTCCGGAAATGGTCCATTACCTTCTCGCTATATTGGCCTTCCATGGTTTCTCTCCTCCTGATCCCTAGTGCCCGTGATACAACGGCGACATCTTACGCAGCCGCTCGATGATCGGTCCCAGCACCGTGACAACGCGGTCGATATCCTCAGCGGTGTTCTCTTTGCCGAGCGAAAACCGTATCGACCCCTGCGCCTTGACCGTGTCTACCCCCATCGCCGTCAGGACATGCGACGGTTCGAGGCTCCCCGAAGTACAGGCGGAGCCCGTTGAGACGGCGATCCCTTCCATATCCAGGTTCAGTATGATCGATTCGCCTTCCAGAAATTCGAAACTGATGTTGAGCGTATTGCAGAGCCGCTCCCGCGGATCGCCGTTGAGATAGGTATGCTTGATCGACCCGAGGATCCCCTGTTGCAACCGGTCCCGCAGCGCGCCGATGCGCGCGCTTTCGCCGGGCAGTTCCTGCAGCGCCAGTTCGGCGGCCTTGCCGAAGCCGGCGATCCCGGCCACGTTCTCCGTGCCCGCGCGCCGGTTCTTTTCGTGAAAACCGCCATGGAGCAGCGGCGTCAGCTTGACCCCTTTGCGGACATAGAGCGCGCCGACACCCTTGGGCCCGTAGATCTTATGGGCCGAAATACTCGCCAGGTCAACGCCGTCTTTAATAACATTGAGCGCGGTCTTGCCCGCGGCCTGCACGGCGTCGGTGTGCAGGAGCACCCCTTTTTCCTTCGCGACCGCCGCTATCCTGCCGATCGGCTCGATCGTCCCCACCTCGTTATTGGCGTACATGATCGAGATCAGGACCGTCTTGTCCGTGATCGCGTCCCGCAGCTCGTTGAGATCGACGAGCCCGGTCGGCCCGACCTTCAGGTAGGTTACGCTGCAACCGTTCTTTTCGAGGAATTTAGCGGTATTCAGGACGGCGTGGTGCTCGATCACGGTCGTGATGATATGATTGCCCTTGGCCTTGAGCGCGTCGACAACGCCTTTTACGGCGAAATTGTCGGCTTCGGTGCCGCCCCCGGTAAAAATAACTTCGTCAGGATCTTTAGCCCCGAGCAGCGCTGCTACCTGCCGGCGTGCCTGGTCGATCCCGTTGCGCGCCGACCTGCCGAATTCATGCACGCTCGAAGCGTTACCGAAAATATCTTTATAATACGGCAGCATCGCGTCCAGGACGAGCGGGTTCACCGGCGTGGTCGCGTTGTGGTCCAGATATATTTTTTTCATTCCCGTTCAGGCGGGGAGAGATGCGGCTAATGTCAGCCGGCGCGGTTTATTCGTTTTGGAATGATCCTTTGGCGGTTGGAACGCCCTCATTAAGTCAAGGCGGTCCTCTTTTTTCAATTCATTATAGATCAACGCCCATGCGCAATCCATGTCCCTGTCAGTTTCACACTTGCCTTTATTGGAACCTCCACAGGGTCCATTTAAAATCCCTTTCGCGCACAGCGTAATCGGGCATATTCCACCGGTCATATCCAAAACGCACTCACCACACGCACTGCACTTCTCCCTGAACGCCCCCTCCTTGTTGATAGCACCCATAAAGAGCGTATCGCACGCGATATGGACGGGTTTCGCGAACCGGTCATTCTCTTTGACCGATTGGGCGCCCAGACCGCATGATAACACCATAATAGAATCAGCTTCCCTGATCTCTTTTAATTTTTTTGCGAAAATCATCCTGACTTGAGCGGCTATGCACGGCGCGTCAGGGACCGCCCACCCTGTGATAAAATGCCCTGCCTTCTCCAGGGCGCTTTTAAGCCCGAGCACCTGTTCTTCGCCGCCGGTCTTGCAGGTCGTTGAACACTCCCCGCAGCCGATCAAAAATATCTTTTCGGCCTTCTTCAGGTATTTGAGCAATTCCTGTAATGGCTTCTGTTGAGTGATGATCATATCAACCTGCAACCGCCCGTGCACCACCGGGACGGAACTCCTCCTTATATTGTTTTACCACTTGGGTTTGGCAGTGTCAAATACTTTTTGGCCGTCCATCTCCGGGCGCGTCACTGCGCCGCCATCGGCAATGAAAAGAAGTACTGATAACCGATGCCCAGGGCCAGGGAGAGCGTAATGACCAGGATTAAATAAACGATCAATATGCGGGCGCCGAACTCTTTTTTGAGAACCAGCATAGTGCCGTAACTGGTGATCGGGCCCAATAAGAGCAGGACCATCCCCGCACCGGCGCTTAGTCCCTGTCTGACAAAAGCGTGAACGAGCGGCACACTCGCAGTCGAGCAAACGTACATGAAGACCCCGACGACCACACTGAAGAGATACCCGAGCCATCCCGAAAGATAGTGCTTAATAAAATAACCGACCGGAAAGAAGGATGAGACGACCGCGGCGAGCGCGATACCGATCAAGATCTCAAGGCCAAGCTCTTTGGGCATCTCCCAGAAGGCGTATTTGAGAACATCGAAGACGAGTCTGGCCGGCGTGCGGCTGTGCTTATGGGGATCCCCCGCAGTCGTTTCAGTATGGCAATGCGGACAAGTTTCCTTCTGGAGGGGCCGGGGTGTATACGCGAGGCTGTTCCCGACCAGCCCCGAGATGATACCCATAAAGACAACG
>JBAWYO010000007.1:0-20860 GCA_037143495.1 Candidatus Omnitrophota bacterium
CCAGGAGTATGCTGATCTGGACTTGCCCGACGGAAAGAATATGGGCGCCATAAATTAAAATATTCATCTGGAATGCCGCGCCAAGAAAATTGAAGAATGCCAGCGCGATCATGGTAAGAAACAACCCGGTATCTTTTCTAATTCCCGTTAACGCGCCCCACGTGCCGGATAAAAACCCCCGTTCCTTTATAGACTCAGGACGCTCAGACCGAATCGCGAAACTCGCCCCAAAACCGGCCACCGCCAGCAGGCACATCAAAAACCCGATATAATACAAATGATTACTATACATCTTGAACAAAATTCCACCCGCGGCTGTACCCAGAATAATCCCGACAAAGGTGCAGAGCTGGATATACCCATTGCCCTTGGAAAGCTCTTCCTCATGTAACATCTCCGGTAAAATACCGAATTTAGCGGGGCTGAAAAGAGCGCTATCAACCATAGACAGAAATAAAGTCCCGCCCAAAAACCATATATTTCCTGTCCATAAAGCCCAGCTGGCCACTACAGCAAACACGATCTTGACCATGCCCATGACGATGATCACCGTGCGTTTATAAAAACGATCGGCAAGATATCCGGCAAAAGGAGAAAAAATCATAAAAGGCAGGATATACAGAATCCCGACAATGCTTACCGCGCGAGTGGCAGCCTCAGAGGATGCTAATATCTGAATGGCGTACAGCGAAACGACCACCTTCAATAAACTGTCCGTAACCGCACCCACAAATTGCGCTGCAAGTAACGCTTTAAATGAACCCGACGCGCACGTCTTTCTCATAATGATCTCCCGGAATTTTTCGGGGCTCTTTCTCGGCTTTTATTGTAACTTCTTTTTAAAATCATCTAAACCCTGAAGCGCTCAACGCTCATAAAATATACTCCATCACGTTCGAATCGATCTCCAATTACCCAGCCACGCTTGTAGTAAACTGGCAAAAACCACCTGATCTTCCCGAGGTAGTTTATCTGCCAATTCGCGCACCTTATCATCATACCTGGGCCAGATTTCATCTAATAACTTGGAACCCTTGGGGGTAATGTTAACCAAATTTACTCTACCATCTTTTTGGTAGCCCGAACGCTGGATCAAGGCAACCTTCTCTAGTCTCTGTATGAGCCTGGTCATGTTATGCGCTGTAACCATCAAACGCCTTCCAATATCCACTTGGCTCAAACCCTTCTCTTCGCCTCGTTGTTTAACCAGCATCAGAACATTCATTTCACCTGGCGTTAGGTTGTATATTTTGAGGTACGTACTGATTTCGTCATAAACAGCTGTATACATCAAAGCAAGTCCGTAGACCATTTCCTCATGGTATTTGCCCTGACCAATATCTACCCCTGCTTCTTTAAACTGATCTTTTGAATTCCGGGGGATTGTCATATAGTGTCCTTAATTTTATTGCATATGCAACTAATCATAGCCAAAATATACCATTATTAAGTTGCAAATGCAAGTACTTTTTTGAAAAAACATCTACAATAAGGCCTTCCGACATAAAGAAGGCCCTAAGCGGCACCGCCGAACAGGGCCCAACCTATTTCTCATCAATTAATGACAATAAAACATAAAGCAAAGACGAGCTGAGTCGGGTATTTCTAATCCTTCGCTACGAGCTACGCTGCCTAAAAACTCGAATATGGCGGAGGCGAGTGCAACCAATTCGAACCGCCTCTGAGCTCTCCGCCCGCATAGTGATTTCGGTCAACAAACAGCCTATATTATACAAAATACTCGCTCATAAAGCACAAGAGCTACACATGTTAGGAATGAGCTATAAGTCAATAGGTAGATCCCTAAACATCAGTCAAGAGACGGCACGAAAAGCCTGCCATTATGAAAAGTGAGAGAGGTGGCACTTTATGGATCGTCCCCGCTATCCCAGAACCAATCACATTATAGATAATAAATATTTTATTACTTCTTATTTTGCTCCCACCATTCCTGCCATTTTATAGGATCATCACCAAAATCTTTTCCTGTTATATCTTTCAAATACTTCTGAGCATCAATTCACACAAAATCGTATGGGTCCTTCAAACAAGCGATTAGCGATTCAACTACACGAAAGTCCTTAGTCTTCCCCAGGGCATCTACTGCCAATCTTCGCACATCATCAGCTTCGTCGGTAAGAGCAGAAATCAATGGTCCTATAGAATTGGCTTTAAAATTTGAAGAGTCAGTCTTCAGTTCTAATGACGCAGACATAGCATCATTTATCGCAAGGACTGCCTCCACTCTTTTATGGCGGTCCGAATTTTTTAACTTAGCAAATATATAGTTCCTGGCACGGGAATCTTCCATGGCAAAATAAGCGCCTTTGCTCTGACCGATGACTGTAGAAGCGTAATCATTATATTTGCCGTTTAATGATTCGTATACCGCTTCACTTGCGCGAGCTTCTTGCATTCCCATCAATGCTCTCATTGCATTTAGCACAATTCCATCTCCGTCATGTTCATTGAAATCTGTTTTAAGAATTTGAATCAGAGGTTTTATTGATCGAGGATCTTTAAACTCACCCAAAACATAGGCTGCCGTTGCCCTGAGACCTGATATCCCTTCTTTGGCCTCTCCAGATTGAAAGTCCCCTTGACCATTAAGAACCATGATTAAAGAGTCTACGGCACGGCTATTCTTTATCCGCCCCAACACCTCAGCGGCCCCTCCTCTGATACTTAGATTTTTATTATGCAATAATGCTTCTATGAGTGGCTCTACTGCGGGTTCTCCTATATTTCTTAATGCATCCCCCGCCATCATTCCTACGAATGGTTGGATAGCAACAAGCTTACCGTCGGTATCAAGTTTAGCCATATCATTAAGCTCTTCTATCAAAAAGGGTATCGCAGGAACTGCCTCTTCCCCCATTTTTCCTAGATCATAAGCAGCGCGCGCACGCTCTTCAGGGTTTTTTGAAAAAAGCATTTCGATTTTCTGCTTTACCTGCGCAGATACGCCAGAAGGAATACTATTTTTTGGGATCGATTGCTGCGCATAAACATGACCTGTGAAATATACCGTTAATATCACGAACAAAACACAGCCAACATTCCAAAATATTCTCACTTTTTCAACTCCACTGTAGTTCGAATCCCCTTCTGCGAGAGCCAAAACTATCTATGGCTCTCGTCGGGATGGTTCACACAAAAACTGGCGGAGGCGGAAGGATTCGGTTACTTCGACCTCGCGGATCGCTCGGCCTGCGTAACCTCCCCTCGCTCGCTTCCGGCGCCGGATCGGCACCTCTTCCTCCCCGATGGTCGGCGCTCGCTCGCTTCGAATCCTTCGCTACGAGCTACACTACTTGAAAACTCGAATATGGCGGAGGCGGAAGGATTCGAACCCTCGATACCCTTTCGAGTATGCCGGTTTTCAAGACCGGTGCCATCAACCGCTCGGCCACGCCTCCAAAAAGCCTTTTCTCGCGACTAAAATAACGTGTCCGGCTTTTTTTAAGGGGGACACGGGGTTTCCCCCTTAATATTCCCTCTTCCTTAAAGGATTACCGGTCACTTCCTTGAGAAACGAACAATCCTAAAGAAGAAAACGGAGTTTTCTTCTTTAGGTAATCATCTTTCCTAAAAGGAATACGTCTCGCATTCAAAAGAATTCGCGCAAAAACAAGCCCGTGATGAATCTAGCGTGTTCTATTTTTCCCGCCGATCACCGCCAGCTTCTCTTCCCTATCCAGTCTCTTGATCGCCGCTTCGCGCTTGCGCGCCGCCGCATGGTCGCTGCACATTTCTTGATAGATGAGCGTTACCGGCTTGCGGGCGCGGGTATACCGGCACTGGCTTGTGGTATTATGAGCGCGAATACGCTTCGCGACATCCTTCGCGACGCCGGTATAGAACGTAGTGTCACTGCATTGCGCGATATACACCACCCAGGGCTTATCGTAGATGCTTTTCTTCATGCGCTCTTAAGCTCGAGGAGATTATATCATGAGCGGGGTCAAAAGAAAAGAGGGACAACAGAAAAAAAGACGGTTCTCTCAGATAAGCGCTCGTATTGAGAATCGTCCTTAGACCCCGAAGAGCTGGCTGAATATCGCCATATAGAGAAGCTTCGTCTCATCGCAGAACTGGAGCATCATATCCTTAAATGAGAAACCGGAGAAGATCAGCGAGACGATAAAGGCGGCAAGGAGAACGTTCAGGACGTAAATAAGCGCCAGCGAAAGAACGTACCCCGTCTTAAGAAGATCAGGCTGGACGACCTTGAGCGATTCAACGGTCATGATAATGTGCATCGTGAACGTAAATCCGATCGCGAAGATAAAGAGCGGCAGATAGGATGAAACATCGTAAAACTTCGAGAGCGTAAAATAGGCCAGGCTCGTGACGATCGTGTAGATCGGGATGAAATACGGGCTGATCGTAACGAAGAAATTCGGTTTTGAGGTCTCAACGCTGCCGCCCTCATTGGAAACCTTCATGTTCTTCGCTTTGCCGAGCGAAAACCACGTCGAGAGGACGTGAACACCTTCATGCCCAAGCGTATAGAGATAATTCGGCTTAAAGAAGAAAATATGCGTAATCAGATAGAGCGCGACCCCCCAGATGAAAAAAATCTGGTTTCTGTTATCGATGACCGATATCGCGGCGAATTGGGCGTAAAACGCCCTCGTCACGGTGATAGAGAGCGGCAATAAGATTGCGCCGATCGAAAGCCTGAGGATATTCTTTATGACATGCACCATTATTTAGCGGGTAGTATCCTTTCCAGCGAATCCATGTACGGCCGCAGCGCCTCGGGAATAATGACGCTGCCGTCCTTCTGCTGGTAAACCTCCAGGATCGCGAGCACCAGGCGGGGCAGCGCGACGCCGGAACCGTTCAAGGTATGCACATGCTCGGTGGCCTGCTTCCCGTCACCGGTAGATCTCTTATACTTTATATTCGCCCGGCGCGCCTGGAATGACTCGAAATTCGAACAGCTCGACACCTCAAAATATTTTCCGGTGCCCGGGGCCCATAATTCTATATCATAGCACTTCGCGGCGGAAAAGCTTATATCCCCCGTACAGAGCATTATAACACGATAGGGCAGCTCTAACAACTGCAACACCTCTTCCGCGTCAACGACCAGTTTCTCAAGCTCATCATAGGAAGTCTCTGGTTTAACAAATTTAACCAGTTCGACCTTATTAAACTGATGGACGCGGCTCAGCCCCTTCGTGTCCTTGCCGTACGAACCTGCCTCGCGCCTGAAACACGCTGAGTACGCCGTATAGTAGACCGGCAGATCAGCCTCCTTCAGGACTTCATCGCGCAGGATATTCGTCACGGGGACCTCGGCGGTCGGCACCAGAAAGAGGTCGTCATCCTTGACCCGGTACATGTCCTCCTCGAACTTCGGCAACTGGCCGGTCCCGGTCATCGACTGGCGATTGACGAGAAACGGCGGGAAGATCTCGGTATAGCCGTGCTTTTTGGTATGGAGGTCGAGCATGAAATTGATGAGCGCGCGCTCAAGCCGGGCTCCCGTTCCTTTATATAACACAAACCCTGCCCCGGATATCTTCGCGCCGCGGGGCATATCGATGATACCAAGAAGCTCGATAAGCTCGGTCTGTTCCCGCGGTTTAAAATCAAACTCAGGGACCACGCCCCACTGCCTGACGACTTTATTGCCGGAAGCGTCGGGACCTACCGGCAGCGATTCGTGCGGCATATTGGGGATAATATAGAGTATTTTTGAAATCTTCTCATCGGCCGCGGCAACCAGGGTATCGATCCTGGATATCTCCTGAGAGACGATCTTCATCGCGGCGATCTGCTCTTTGGCGTCTTTCTTCTCCTTTAAGAGCTTGCCGACTTCTTCGGAGACGACGTTCTTTTTGTGTTTCAACCCCTCGACCTCGCCGAGCAGTTTGCGGCGCTCCTCATCGAGCGAAAGAAATTCGTTCAGGTCGAGCTTGTACCCGCGATCAGTGAGCGCTTTCTTTACCTTCTCGGGGTTCTCACGGATTAATTTTATATCAAGCATGGGTCTCCTTTAATTGTCCAACTACCGGTGGAATCAACTGGCAGGCGGGGCCTGCTCCGCCGGCGCATCTGGAAATAACCGTTTAACATCGTGACCAAGAAGATGCTTATTTCATAAGGATCGGCTGTCATGTCGGTAAGCCAAGGACAGGCCCTGCCTGCCAGTTCTTACCCTTTTATCACACCCAGCGGCCTCATCCTGCAAACCCGCCGCGATAGCCCCGCGCCTTCAACAACGCCGACGACCTCATTAACGTCTTTATATGCCTCGGGCGCCTCTTCGGCGAGCGTTTCACGCCCGGTGGCCATCACGAATATTCCTTTACGCTCAAGTTCAGCCTTGATCGATCTGCCGCGGCACTTCTCGATCGCCGCGGTACGTGAAAGAAGCCTGCCGGCGCCGTGGCAACTGCTGAAAAAAGTCTCTTCGGCCTTCTGCGTACCGGCAAGCACATATGAATTCCTGCCCATATCGCCCGGGATGATAACCGGCTGGCCAGTCTTTCTATACCGGTCGGGCAATTCGGGATTCCCGGGACCAAAGGCCCTTGTCGCGCCTTTGCGATGCACGCAGAGCGTCCGCTCTTTGCCGCCGATTACGTGCTTCTCTATCTTCGCGATATTATGCGCCACATCATAGACAAGATCCATACCAAGCGCCTTAGGGCTCATCGCGAAAACCTTCTCAAAAGCCTCCCGCGCGAGGAACATCAGGCATTGCCGGTTCGCCCAGGCATAATTCGCCGCGCAGCGCATCGCGCCCAGATACGCCTGCCCTTCCGGTGATTTCACCGGCGCGCAGGCAAGCTGGCGATCGGGCATGGCGATACCGTATTTCTGAAGGCACCCGATCATTCCCTTGGTGTAATCATCACAGACCTGGTATCCAAGTCCGCGAGAACCGGAGTGGATCATCACGGTCACCTGCCCCTCTTCGAGGCCGAAGACCTGTGCCGCGGCTTGATCAAAAACCTGATCGATGACCTGGATCTCGAGAAAATGATTCCCGGAGCCGAGCGTTCCTGTCTGAGCCTTACCGCGTTCATAGGCGCGCGCGGAAACCGCTTCCGGATCGGCGCCCTTAATGGCGCCCCGCTCTTCAGTATACTCGAGGTCCTCGTTCTTACCAAATCCTTTTTTAACGACCCAGCCGGCGCCCTCGACCAAGAGCCGGCGTTCCTCGGCGGCATCAAACTTAATGCGCCCGGTCGAACCTACCCCGGCGGGCACGGTATTATAAAGAGCGTAGACCATCTCTTTAAGGCGCGGCGTAATATCGTTTACGCGCAGGTTCGTTCGCATAAGCCGCACGCCGCAATTAATATCAAACCCGACGCCGCCCGGCGAAATGACCCCGCCCGCGTCACTATCGGTCGCGGCAACGCCGCCGATCGGAAAACCGTACCCCCAGTGGATATCGGGCATACCCAACGAGTTGCCGACGATCCCCGGCAGGAACGCGACGTCCGCGACCTGTTCGGCGGCCTTGTCGGCGCGAACCTCGGTGATCATGCGCTCATCGGCATAGATGATGCCGTCAACGCGCATCCCGGCCTTATAGCTGCGGGGAATGCGCCAGCGGAAATCATCTATTTTTTCAAGCGGCCCCTGCCAGATTTTTTTCATGTAGGCCTACAGCTCGATATGCATCTCCTGGGGGCACTCGACCTGGAATGAGACGAGTATTTCCTTCTTCTCTTTCGCGGCGAGCTCCAGGCTCCAGAGCATAACACCTTTGCGGTCCTTATAGTTCTCATCCTTAGGCTTCGGCTCGACGCTCAACACTTTCACCGCGATCTGGTTATTTCCGGAAACGGGAACCTGGTCAAAGAGGTTTACCTTAACCGGCTGTGTCTTATAATTTTCGACGGTTATTTTATAATTCGCGATAATAACTTTCGTGGAGCGTTTAATGCCGGCAACCCAGACTTCCTTGGTCTCTTCCTTGGTCTTCTCTCGTTTGACCTTCAAGCCTTCGTCGATACCCAGATAAAGCTCGATCTCCTCTCCGGTACCGATATTGCCGATTGCTGATGACCCCACATAGACACCGTCAAAAAAAACACGCACGCCGGCCGCAAGAAGCAGCTCGCGATTATTCGTGATTTTCGTCGCCAGATACGCGAAGGGGGAGAGGCGCGGACTCGCGGCGTAATAGAACTGCGCGGCGAACTGCTGCGCGAATATCGGCAGGCGCGCTTCCGTCCCGCCCGATTTAATATCGGCAGGGCGCGCAACCGTATAGCGTACCGACGTCGGTTCCTCACTGACCTGCGCATCCGCGTTTATGATCTCTTCGCTTTTTTCGCCGTCTAGATCCATCTTCGCTCCGGCGGGAGCCTCCGCCTGCATCATTCCTTTATGTTTGTACATGGCCATCGAGCGGAACTTTCCATACAGTACCGGCGCCGGTTCAGGCGGGCGCACGACCCAGCTTTGCATCTCGGGCATCTTGCCGAAAACCATCGGTTTAGCCGTTGAGAGAACGACGTCGACACCGTTCCAATCAGCCCCGGTGCTCTGCGTGACCATGCCGAAACAGGTCATATCAACTTTTTTAAGGTCATAATTGACGCGGGCGTCGTACTGCGGGCGCCACCGCGCCTGATGTATCAGGTAACTCGCCTCAAGGGCGATCGTACCGGCTTTTTCAACATCGAATTCAACGCTGATATCGCGCCGTTCCTTCGCACCATAGTGACGCGCTTGATCCCGCTCCCGCTCCTGAGCTTCACGTTTTTCGTTGGCCTGGCGCTCCTTTTCTTTGATATCGAGCTCGCGGGCGCAGGTATCCTGCCATTTATCTTTTATAAATCCAAGTGTCTGGCTCAACTCATCCGGATTGGGGATTTTTGTAACGAGATTTTCAGGGACCTTGGTCGCAGAAAAGAGCTGGATCGATTTTAAGAATTCACGCTCCTGCGCGATGACCGCGAGCTGGTCTTCATACGCGCCGATCTGCAATTTAGTCGCGCGCACGGCGTCTTCGAGCTGCCTAAATTTCTCGGAAGAATCTTTTTCCAGAAAAACTTCTTTTACGACGGCATTGGCGATCTTCGCGCGGGCGGTGCCGTTGGCCGCAACCGTCAGGGTGTCAGCATCGATGATCTCGGGAATACCGGTAATAATAACTTCGACACTGCCTTCCTGCACCTCGATATCGGCATGGCGGGTAACTTGCGCCGCGTCGCGGTACAAGATCACTTTTGTTACCTTGGAGGTAACTTCGGACGTGCCCGCGAAGACCGGCACACCGGCTATCAGTACACTTGCCATAACCGCCATAATCCCTGCCGTGATCTTATTCATACCCTTCCTCCTTTTATACGTCAAATATGATACTCGCGCTGAAGCCACCGTTGGTCTCTTCGATTTTCAGTTCATGGTAAGTGACCGCTTTGATCTCGGTCTTCAAGCGGTTACGATTCTCGCCGAGTTCGCGCCCCGTAACCGTTGCCCTGATGATACCCGGCTCGAGCGTTATGATGGAGAAATCAAAAAAGATGGTCTGGCGGGTGTAAAAATGATAGAGGAGTTCGTCGAGCCAGGCGACGAGAAGTTCTTCGTTGTTCTCTGCCCTCGCCTCGATCGACCTGGTCGTTGACGCGGTGAGTCCGTCAAGGTCGGCGATAATATCGAACATGGCGTAGGCGGCGTTGCTGAAGAGCTCTTTGAGGTCGCTGCCGTAAGCCTTGACGCCTATGTCAGCGGTGTGGGGTATGATCTCGTAACGGGGGACGCTCTTTGATGCCAATTTCTACCTTTGGCAAAAAAATGAGCCGCGCAGGACTCGAACCTGCCACAACCACATTAAAAGTGTGGTGCTCTACCTGATGAGCTAGCGGCCCGTAACATCAGACTTCCAGTAATTCTTTTTCTTTTTTAACGAGAAGGTCGTCGATCTCTTTGATGTGGTTATCGGTCAGCTTCTGGATCTCTGCAGTCGATGAGGTCTTTTCATCTTCAGTGATCGCTTTATCTTTTTCAAGTTTCTTGATCCGGTCATTGATATCGTGACGGATCGCGCGGATCGAAACCTTATTCTCTTCGGCCATCTTCTTGATCAGCTTAACCATCTCTTCCCGGCGCTCCCGGGTCAGTTGGGGGATACCAAGCTTGATAGCGCGGCCGTCATTGAGCGGCGTGATACCGATATCGCTCTTTAAGATCGCTTTTTCTATCTCCGGCAGCGCGGACGCGTCCCAGGGCTGGATCACGATCAGTTTCGGATCGGGTGTCGCGATCGCCGCGAGCTGCTTGAGCGGCGTCGGCGTTCCGTAATAGTCGACCCGAATACCCTCCACGAGCGAGCTCGAGGCCCTGCCGGTGCGCACGGTGCCGAACTCCCGCACCACGACCTCCCCGGTCTTCTTCATCTTGTCGTGCGCCTCGTGCATCACTTCTTTTAATGTCGCCATCGTAAGCCTCCCGCTGCGCCCTGCCCTGTAACCTTAACCTTGAACGATCGTGCCGATCTTTTCACCAAGCACAACGCGTTTAATATTCCCTTTTTTGCCGAGGTTAAAAACGATGATCGGCAGATTATTTTCCATGCATAAGCTGACCGCGGTCGCGTCCATGACTTTAAGCTGCCGGCGCAAAACCTCGATGAACTTCAGCGATTCGAATCGTTTCGCTTTTTTATCGATATGCGGATCGGCGGTATAGACGCCGTCGACCTGCGTCGCTTTCAGGATAATATCGGCGCCGATCTCGGTCGCGCGCAACGCCGCGGTCGTATCGGTCGTAAAATACGGATTGCCGGTACCGCCCGCGAATATAACAACTCTTCCTTTTTCAAGGTGGCGCACCGCGCGGCGGCGTATGTAGGGCTCAGCGAGCGAACGCATGTCGATCGCCGACATCACCCGCGTGAATACCTTCAAACTTTCAAGAGAATCCTGCAGCGCGAGCCCGTTAATAACGGTCGCGAGCATCCCGATATAATCGGCGGTCGCGCGGCTGATCCCGTTCTGGGCACTCGCCTTGACGCCCCTGAAAAAATTGCCGCCGCCGATAACGACGCCGATCTCAACGCCGAGCTCTTTGACTTCTTTGATCTGCTGCGCTATCGAATGCAGAACGACGGGATCGATACCATAACCGACGCTGCCGAGCAGCGCTTCGCCGCTGACTTTAAGGATAATACGCTTATAAACGGGTTTTTGAGCCACTGCCCCTTTGTGGACGGTTATAATTCTTCGCCGACCTGGTAGCGCACAAAACGGCGTATAACGATATTTTCGCCGATCTTTAAAACAGTATTCGTCAGAAGGTCTTTTATCTTAACATTAGGATCGCGTATCGACGGCTGTTCGAGCAGGCAGACATCCTGGTAATACTTCTGGATCTTGCCCTCGACGATCTTCTCGGCTATCGCTTTTGGCTTATCTTTGATCCCTTCGATCAGGATCTCTTTCTCCTTCGCGATCGCCGCCTCCGGGACATCTTCGGTACGGACATATTTCGGATTCGCCGCAGCGATCTGCATCGCGACCTCTTTGACAAAATTCTTGAAATCATCGTTCTTGGCGACAAAATCGGTTTCGCAGTTAACTTCGACCAGCACCCCGATCTTGCCTCCCATATGGATGTAGCTGCCGGCGGATCCCTGGTTGGCTGTCCTGCCGGTCTTCTTAAGCGCTACGGAGATCCCTTTTTTACGCAGGGTCTCGATCGCTTTTTCTATGTCGCCATTGGCTTCGGCAAGCGCGGTCTTACAATCCATGTATCCGGCGCCGGTCTTTTCGCGTAATTTTTTGATCGGTTCAAAGTCTTCAGCCATGTGATAAACGGTCCTTTCAACGTGTTCGTCAGATTAAAGCGCTTACTTGGTCGTTTTCTTTCTGCGCTTAATGGTCTTATCGTCTTTTTCTTTTTCTTTTTCTTCCTCGGTCTCGGCCATTTCGACGAGTTCGGTGCCGATCGCCACTTCCTTCTCCTGCGCGGCCGCTTCCGCAGCAGCGGCACTCTCTTCGGCGAATTTTCTCTTGCCTTCGAGGATCGCCTCCGTCAGCAGGCCCGTGATCAGCTTGATCGAACGGATAGCGTCGTCATTGCCCGGGATAACGGCATCGACGCGGCTCGGGTCGCAGTTGGTATCGAGCAGCCCGATGACCGGAATACCGAGCCGGTTCGCCTCGCGCACCGCGGTCGCTTCGACATTCGTATCGATAATGAACATCGCTTTAGGAAGCTTCTCCATCGAGCGTATCCCCTCGAGGTTCTTAAGGAGCTTCACCATCTCTTTGGTCAGGTGCGAGACCTCTTTCTTCTTCAGCGCGTCGAAGGTCCCGTCCTGTTTCATGCGCTCGATCTCCTCCAACCGCTTGACGCTTTTACGGATCGTCATGAAGTTGGTGATCGTGCCGCCAAGCCAGCGCTCCGTCACATGGAAGACGCCGCAACGGATGGCTTCATCCCTGATGATCTGCTGGGCCTGTTTTTTGGTCCCCACAAAGAGTATATACCCGCCCTTCGAGGCTATATCCCTGAGAAAATTAACGGCGTTCTTCAGCCCGACGATCGTCTTCTGAAGGTCGATGATGTAGATCCCGTTCCTCTCACCGAAGATATACTTCTCCATCTTGGGATTCCAGCGCTTGGTCTGATGGCCGAAATGAACACCCGCCTCCAAGAGCTGTTTAATTAAAGCAATGTCCTGCTGTTGCGGCTGTAACGTCTCCTGTGTCAATTTTAACCCTCCTCCTCTTTCGTATACGATCATCCGGTCTCAAACGATGCCGAACCCGCCATGATGTGTTCCGCATGACCGTTCTCTGAAACCATTTTTTAGTGCAGATATTATAGCATACATCGTATATACTGCAACTTAAATCTTTAGGATGTTTTTTTCTTCTTTAACACCCTCTTTTGCCCCGTTTTCTTATCCCCTTTTCCCGTTCTTACTATCAGCCCCCTCATTTTCCCGGGGGCCCAGCCTGAATTGCAGGTTGTAGAGCTTATTATAGAGCCCGGACCTGGCGATCAGCTCCTGATGGGAACCTTTTTCAACGACCGCACCGTTCTCGAGCACATAGATCCTGGTCGCGTGCTTGATCGTGCTCAGCCGGTGCGCGATGACAAGGACGGTCCTGCCGGCCATAAGGTTATCGATCGCCTCCTGGACGAGAAGCTCAGATTCCGTATCGAGCTGGGAGGTCGCTTCATCTAAAATAAGGATCGGCGGATTCTTAAAGATCGCCCGCGCGATACAGAGCCGCTGTTTTTCGCCCCCCGAAAGGCGGAATCCCCGCTCTCCAATGACCGTCTCATACCCTTTGGGCATATTCATAATGAAGGCATGACTGTTAGCGGCCTTTGCCGCCTTGATGACCGCGTCCATATTGGACGCCACGTCGCTGCCATAGGCGATATTCTGCGCGACCGTATCATTGAAGAGTATCGCCTCCTGGGTCACGATGCCGATCAGCCCCCTGAGCGACTTCAGCGAAAGCTCTTTCACGTCGCTGCCGTCGAGCAGGACCGAACCCTGCTGCGGATCATAAAAACGCGGAAGCAGGTTCACGAGCGTTGTCTTCCCGGTCCCGCTCGGGCCCACGAACGCGGCTATCTCCCCCCGCTTGATCGTAATATCGATATTCTTCAGGACGGTCTGGTCATTATAACCGAAATAGACATTTTTATAAGCTATCTCTTTCCGGAAATCAACAACCTGGATCGCCGATGGTTTCTCGGCGACCTTGATCTCGGCGTCCAAAATATCAAAGACCCTCGCTGAAGCCGCAAACGCCTGCTGATTGATCGTATGGACCTTGCTGAGTTTCTTAAAAGGTTTGAGCAATGAATAAAGCGCCATAATAAAAGCGGCGAACGCTCCGGGCGAAAGCGATTTGGTGATAACCCCCCTGCCGCCGACCCAGAGGACGATCGCCACACATATCAGCGCGATAAGTTCCGTGAGCGGGTTCACCGCGATCATCCGCTTGACCGAGCTCATCACGATCTTATAATAGTCCCTATTCTGTTTTTTGAGACGGTTAAGCTCATACTCCTGCATCGAAAAAGCGTTAACGATCGATATCCCGCTCACCGCCTCATAGATCGTCGCGTTGATGTCGGCGACCTTCTCCTGCGTCATCTGCGAAAGCTTCCTGATGCGCCGGCCGAGGCGTATGATCGGATAGACGATCAGCAGGGTGAGTCCGAGGCTGGCGGCGACAAGGCCGACCGGTATCGCGAAGTATATCTTGATGAAAATAATAAGCCCGATATAAAAGATGATCTCGATCGGCTGATAGAGCAGGTCGGTCAATCCCTCAATAAGCGAATCCTTGATAACTGACGTGTCGAAGAGTATCTTCGAGGTCAGCTTGCCGGTAGGATTACGATGGAAAAACTCGATCGATAGATCGAGGACCTTTTTGTAGACGGCGTTGCGGATATCCCGCAGGAACCGGTACCCGAGCTTATTCATGAAATATGCCCGGAGATATTCGAAAACCTGTTTTATCATAAAGAGGACGACGACCCCGATAATAAGCATATTAAGGAGCGAGATCGGGTCCTTTTCATTCATCGTCTTGACCAGATCGTTCAGAAATGCCGGGACATGAACATTGTTCGAGATCGCTATCTGCTTGCCGGAGACGATCTTATCGACGAACGGAATGAGCATCCCGAGCGAGACGCTCCCCATCAGCGAACAGACGCACATCGCCCCGATCGCCAGAAAGAGGATGCCGAGGTGCGGCTTAATGAATCTGAATACTCTTTTATATTCGTCGAACATAGCTCTCCCTTAGAGCGCGTATTATATCATACCATCTATATAGTGTCGAGAAAATAAGGTTCATATGCTGTAGACATTTCTTACTTCCTATTGATACATATTGTTAGTATTTCAAAAACTTAGCAAAAAAAATTTGCACTTACTCTCTCTTGCGGGTATACTTGCTCTAGACAACGTTCTGGATATCGAGTATAATTTTACCGAGAATCGTTTTTTTGATGCAAATCACAATGCTTAGTAAAAGAATTCAAAAACGGAGGGGTACCATGAAGAAAACAATGTTATTTAAAGCATTATCCCTGGCGGTTGCCCTGCTGATGCCCTGGCAGATGATCTCCTGGGCCAGCCCGGAAGTAACGAGCGCCCTGCGACAGCTCCCGGCCCTGGACCGCGGGCTCCCCCTCCCCGGTGATGCCGGCAGGACAGGAAATGTGGTTCGCCACACCGGCGGCGGTGGCCGTTCACGAGCAGGTTCACCTAACAGGCAGTACTATCGTCAACTGGTTGCCCCTGAATTTCTTGGTAAGCGCGACCTGCTCTCGGTCACCAGCATGGTCGGCTTTGACTACTCCCATCAGCCGACTGATATTAACGGAGATCACAACACAACCCCTGTCGATGCTTTGATAGTCATTAACGCTCTTAACGCTGCTGGCATACAGCCTGTTGTCAGTACTACCACCGGGCATCCGGGGAGTGAATATCTTGATCCCACCGATGATCAGGTCGTCTCCCCTATCGACGCGCTGAGTATAGTTAACGCGCTCAACAATGTTGATGAAGTATTTACCCAAATGGGCGCTAACGGCGCTCCCGTCAATGTTCATCGTACCGGGCAGGACCAGGTCACGATCACCGTTTCGACCCCGGATGGACGTACCGCCGCGGAACTTACCCCGCCGATCGCCCTGCTTCCGGGCCGGGTCGCCGATGATGTAAAATTTACCTGGGCTGACGGAACGCACGCGCTGGTCACGATAAATAATGGCATGAACCAGGCCCAGTCCGCGGGCGCTTTCCTTATTAATACCGATGCCGGAACCATCGCAACGCTCATTAATCCCGTCCTCGCGGCCGGAGCGACGGACAACTTCTGGGGCGAGAACGGCCCGCAGGCATGGGTCACCTCGAACCAGGGGAAAGATCAAGTCGTCGTTGCCAATAATGGCACCGCGAATAGCGGCCCGTTTATGACCCAACCTTTTATCACCGTCTGGAACGCGCAAACCGGCGCCGTCGTTCGTCAAACGCCGCTGTCGAGCTCGGTAAGCGCTGCCGCCTTTGACGCACAACGTAATGCGGTGATGCTGACCTGCCCCGATCCAACCGCGCCGGGCGGAGCCACGACACAAATCAAAGCTCTCATGCCCGACGGCAGCATCAGAGATAGCGAAGTAACTGATACGTCGTTCACTCAGCATGCTAATAACGGCAATGCGGTTAATGTGCGCTTCGACCAGGGGCACGTTGTGATCTCTGCCGTCGACGCGAACGGCCAGCAGCGCGCTTCTTTTACCCCGGCAGAAGTCTATGTTTCAAGCCGTTTTGATACACCGTATAACCTTACTAATACCATCTGGAGCCCGGACGGAAATAGCGCGGTGGTTCTGATCGATAACCGGATGAATCTCTATCAAGGCACTGAAGTTGTTTATGTTGATTGCGTGGCCGGCACCGTCAAGGAACTCGTCAGTTCAAAAATGGTCGCCGGGACCGAAGATAATCTCTGGACCGCTAACGGCCCGCAGGTATGGCTCGCTAACGGCCAGATCATCGCCGCCAATACCGGCTATATACCAACCGATGGCACCTACGCTTTCTGGTTAGTCCGCCCTGGCATCTCGGTATGGGACGCTCAAACCGGCGCCCTCCTGAAACAAACCAAACTGCCGATGTCGGTCAACGATGCCCGCCTGGACGCGGCGACCAATACGGTCACGGTCACCTATGCTGACGCGAAAGCCCCGAATGGCGTCAGGGAACAGGACTGGACCGTTATGGCTGACGGGAGCGTTAAAGAGAAAACCGGCATTGAAGTTACCAGAACCCTCGATGCCGGCGGCACAACCGCTACGTTCGCGATGCCATCGATCAAGCGCACCGCTACCATCACCGTGAAAGATAACACGACGGTGACACTGACGATACGCACCAACAAAGGGGCGGTTCTCGCGAGCCATGATCTGAGCACCGATGTCCTCACCGCGAGCAAAGCCCTGCAACACGCTCAATTCCTCACCGAACCGAGCGGCACGTGGGGGCTCCTGGTGCTTCCCACCTACCCGACCGAGAGCAGTAAAGCAAGCGTAACAACGTTCAACCTTAAGAGCGGCGCGATAATGGCAACGCTCACGCCTCCGGCATCACATGAAGGCGACATGTCAGCAAACCGTGTTCAGGGCAACGTCGCGATCACCGGAACCGGTTTCGCGATCGAGACTAATTTCAGCAGAGCCTTCAAGGCGACCGGCTTGGGCAACGGGACGAGTTATGTCACCGCCTATGCGCCGGATGGAACGGTTAAAAGTTCCCTCGTCGTTTCGAAAGAATTTGGATCGACGGTATCCGTTGCGGGCGTCGGGCTTGGCCTGCGCTACTCCGATATGGCCTATAACGGCCAGGGGGAGACCTTCACCACCTATTACAACGTTGACGCCTCCGGCAATATCTGGGTCAGCGATAATAATGACAAGACTTACAGCGCTGCCGCGATGTCCGCCCTTGCCGCGGCCCCTTTCACGAAATCGCAGATGATGATGTCCTTTGCCGGCAGAGCCACCAATCCTGACGGTTCAGGATTAGTCGCGATCCGTTATCGCGACACCGCGACGAACGCGCTCGAAACCTGGCTCGTCCCTTTCGGGAAAGACGGCGCCATCAATAAAGCCGGCATCACGCAATCAACGGAGAGCACCCCGGTCATTAAGAATATCGACGCCAGCGGCAACGAAACATTTACCATGCCGACACTTTCACGTACGGCAACGGCGTCCGCGCATGATGCTACCACCATAGCCTTTACCGTCTTCGATGGAACCGGAACAGCCCTTGCGGCGCCTACTCTCTTGAGCACTGACGTTATCGCCGCCAGAGATGGGATAGCAAGCATGCAGGTTCTGCCCAACGCCGACGGGAAGTGGGCCGTCGTTGAATATAAAGATTATCCGGAAGGTGGCGTCGCTGAAGTAGTGACGGTCGATCTGGCCACCGGCAAAAAGATGGCGGATATTAATCCGCCCTCGTCGAACGAGGGCGATTTTTCAGCTGACCGCGTCTATGGGAGCGTCGTCATAGTTAATGGTTCTATCGAAACCGCCAATTATGGCAAAGCCTTTAAAGCAACCGGCTTAGGTAACGGGACGAGTTATGTCATGGCCTACGCGCCCGACGGAACAGTAAAGAGCTCGGTCACGGTCTCGAAAGAATTCGGTTCCACAACGTACGTGACCGGTAAAGGGCTCGGCCTTGTTTACTCAGATATGGCCTATAATGGCCAGGGCGAGACATTCATTACTTATTACGGCGTTGACGCCGCGGGAAATGTCTCGGTCACCGATAATAAGGATAGGGAACTCTCTACCAAAGCCGCTGACGCTTTGGCCGCGGCGCCGTTTACTAAGGCGTCGATGATGGTCTCCTTCGCCGGCAGGACCGAGAATGCCGACGGCACCTCGGTCGTCGCGATGAAATGGAAAAACGCGGCAACGAACACGATCGAGACCTGGCTCGTACCGTTCGACAAAAATGGCGCTGTCGTCACCGGCGCGATCACACAAACGCCGGAGAGTATCCCGGTCATCACCACCTTCGACGCCGCCGGCAACGCGACCTTCGCGATGCCGACACTGGGGCATACGGCTACGGCTACCGCGAAGGATACCACGACCATTGCCCTGACGCTGCGCGACGCCAACGGCACCGCGCTGGCCGCGCCAATTCTTCTCAACACCGATGTTATTACGGCCGCTGACTCAATAAAAGGCATGCGGTTCTTACCCGCCAATGGCGCCTGGGGTGCGGTAGTCTATCAAGACTATCCAAAGGGCCAGATAGCCGAAGTAATAACCGTTGACCTCAACGCGGGTACCAAGATCGCGTATATTAATCCTCCGGCTTCATACCAGGGTGACATGTCAGCCGACCGCGTCTATGGAAATGTCTGGATCATTAACGGGGATGTCGTTACGGTGAACTTCGGTCAACAACCCTTTACCGCCAGCGGCGCGGGACGGGGGCAGACCTATATGACCGTCTATACCGCGCAGGGAGCGGTAGTGACCTCACTTCTTTTAACAGAGTCTTTTGACTCCGCGAATTATGTGCAAAGTAAGGGAATAAACCTCCCCCATTCCGATGTAGCGTGGAATGGGCGTCCTGAGACATTCAATGTCTGGCGCAGCATCGACGCGTCCGGCGCTATCTCGGTCACCGATAATAAGGATAGGGAGTTCGCGACAAAAGCGGAAGTCGCTCTTAACGCGGCGCCCTACAACAAGCCGATGATGCCGATGTCATATGCCGGCAGATATCAATATTCGAATGGAGTATCGATCGTCGCTCTTAACTGGCTCGATACCACGACGCATACCTTCGAGACCTGGCTCGTACCCATCGGCGCCGACGGCAATGCCGTAGCCAGCTCAATAAGCAAAGCAACGGAAAATGACCCGGTTATCAAAGGCTACAATACCGACGGCAGCGCCCTCTTTGTTATGCCGACGCTCGGCAGCAGCGCCATTGCCGCACCCGTTGCGACCGCTACGCGCAAGGTATCCATAACCGTTTTTAACGCGAACGGCGACGCGCTGGCGACACCGATCATCCTCGACACCGGTGTGATCTCCCCCGCTGACGCCATAGCAAGCATGCAGATCCTGCCCAATGCCGATGGCAGCTGGGCGGTGGTAGAATACAGCACCTATCCGAAAGGCGCCATAGCCGATGTGATCACCCTGGACCTTCACACCGGTCAGCAGATAGCGGAGATCAACCCGCCCGCCGCGCACCAGGGCGATATGTCCGCCGACCGCGTCTATGGTAATGTCTGGATCATTAACGGAAATGTCGTGACCGTCAATTACGGCTGGCAGCCGTTCACCGCCAGCGGCGCGGGACGGGGGCCGAGTTATATCACCGTCTACGACGTACACGGCGCGGTCGTGAATTCCCTTCAGCCGACGTACTCGTTTAATTCGGCGAGCTACACCCCGGGTAAGGGGGTCGATATTCCCAGAGGTGTCGGGGCCTGGAACGGGCAATATGAGACGTATAACACGTGGTATGGTATCGACGCCAGCGGTGCTATATCGATCGTTGATACGAAGGATAGCCAGCTCGCCGCAAAAGCGGAAACAGCTCTCAACGCGGCGCCCTACAATAAGTCAACGATGCCGATGTCATTTGCCGGCAGGAAAGAGAACGCAGACGGCACGTCGATCGTGACCCTCAATTGGCTCAATACCACAACACATCTACTTGAGACCTGGCAGGTAACCTTCGGCACCGACGACAATGTCGCGCCCAACGGTATCAGGCAGATAAGCTCCACAAGTTCCGCGACGTTTACTTTTGTAACCGACCTCTGGAGCAGGGGGTCATGGAATAATGATGAACGCCCGATCACGATCGGGGTCGCCAACACCACCAACGGGATAGCTCCGGTGGCGGGCGTTGATATCGTCATCGGCGCCAGCGCCGACGCCGGGAGTGCGGCGGCTTCGTTCCACTATGATGCCAACGCCGGTACCTGGTTTGTCGGCGACGCTGATAATGAATGGACCGGTGGTCTCTCGTCAAGCACCGCGGGCACCCTGACAGGCGTCCATGGCAGCCTCGACCTCGCGCGGACCACGGTCGCGCGCACGTACTCAACCATGACGCTTGCGCTGCAGGCGTCGCTCTTCGCGATGTCAGGCAGGCAGGGCGTTTTTGTCTCGACGACCGATCAGGCGGGGCTGGCGACCGCTTTCACCAGGATCGGCAACTGGGATGTCAGTTCCGACGCCATGCCGCATCTCGAGCAGGTAACCGTGCCGGCCGTTTCGATCGCCGGAACGGCGCAGACCTTCACCGCGACCTGTTCTGATTCCAATGGCACCGCCGATATAG
>JBAWYO010000008.1:0-20856 GCA_037143495.1 Candidatus Omnitrophota bacterium
ACTTTTGGACCAGGTCCAAGCTCACTTCCCAGACTACCCTCTATGCCGTAGGCATAAAATTACCTCCTTTTCTCTATAGACGAGAAAAGGAGGTAATTTCTTTTAACTATTTTAAAATATTTGTATTTGTAGGGTGTACCTAAATAGGACGTCTATAACACTGTAAACGTCTACAACACTGTTCTGGTTCACCTTACTCCTTTTTTTCCTTAACCGGCACTATGGTGCCCCCTACACCGATAACGATCGTATTTCCGGTCGATTGCAGCGCACGCAGCTGCATGAGTCCCGGATTCTCCTCAAGGATCCTGGCCGCGTTCGCGAGATTTCGCAGAGCCGCGGTCTCCCCCCGGGCACGCTCCAATGCCGCCAACCCTTCCTTCTGGGCCTCAACGACTTTCGCGAAGGTCTTCTTCAACTCACCGGGGAACATGATATCCTTTATACCGATGAGTTGAATCTTAATCCCAAGCTCCTGCGCTTTGCTCAGCGTCAATTCCATAAGCTTCTGGTTGAGCGCGCTGCGCTGCTCGAGAATATCGTCGATCTTCATTGAACCGATGATATCGCGGATCGCCAGCTGCACGATAGCGTAAAACGCCTCTGCGTAATTCTCGATCTTATTGACGGCGATATCAGGATCGACGATCTCATAGCGGGCTATAACGCTAACTTTTAAGGTAATGCTGTCGGAGCTTAAGACTTCCTGGCCGGGAACAGAAACGAATTTCGGGCGCACATCGATCTTCCTGACGGTCGTGGCCCGGGAAAAGATCCAATACCTCCCCGCGGTCAAAATACCGCAGCATTTTCCTTTCCGGTATTTAAGGGCCCGCTCATACTCATATACAATGATCGAATACTTCGAGATCAGGTACAAACCCCCGATCCATATCGCGATGACACCGCCGATCACCATAAGCGCCTGCATACTATACTCTCCTTTCTAAAAGGGTCCCGTCTTAAGGAGGCCCCGGAAGCGCGGTGGAGGTTTTGCACCTGCAGAACCGCTCCCCCGGAGAACAACCCCCTTAAGACAGAACGATGGGGATTTGAACCCCTGCTTCACCAGAACGGGAGGGCGCCCTGCAAGATGCTATGGCCGATGCCATTTCATCGCACTGCCAGCTCCCGTTTATTCTTTGTCGAACCGATAAATAAATGCTCAAGAATATAATTAGAAATCCCTTAAGCAGGGCGTTGTTGATAACCGCCCTCATCGCTTTTATATCTTTTATCGATGATCTTACCCTTAAGGAATATCCGATAGATCCATATGCTCAGCCCGAGCAAGGAGAAGAATGTGCGCGATTCACACGATTCACAGACGTCCTATTTAGGTACACCCTACTCTGTTCAGGGTGTCCCCGAGCAGGACGTCTACATGTTTATCATGGTATTGAGTGGCGCTTAACGTTCCATCACCCTCTTTAAAGTGAGCAGGTCCTTCCTGACAAGCCCCGCGTCCTTCCTGAGATCCTTGTCGGTCATGCCGGGGCGCTGAAAGAGCGTGAATACCACTTCGCTTCCTTTGCCGTTAGGCATAACGCGCAGGGGAACAAAAACCTCTGCCGCGCTCGCCTGGGATATATAGTGATCCAGGATGCCATAACGATTTTTTTTGGCGATCCGAAGCTTAAGGGGGCCCTGCGCCGTCTCGATGATCCACGCGCCCCGCGTCTTCTTCACCGCGCGACAGAATGTCGTGGCCCACAGGGGTATGTTACCCGGGTTCCGGATAAAGTCGTACACCCGCGCGGCTGGAGAGTCGATGGTGATGGTCAATGTCCGCGATATCATCTTCTACTCCTTGGAAGAGACTCGCCGTGAAAGATACGCGTCGCTTGTCTGTCTGCTCGTGTCGAACATCAGTATACATTCGATCTTGCCGCCGGCCGTGACCGGATAGAACGTCCGCAGCGAATAACTCGTCTTCGAGGAGAAAGGTCGCTTGTTCAGTAGCAGGTCATTGAACTTGCTGCGTTCTTCGGCAAGCGGCACAAAGAGACGCAGGCTCGCCTGCGATATCGGTTTATCCTTGATATCGTCCTGATGGTTCCACCAGGGGGTAATCTCGTAATAGACCGATCTGTCGACCTTCTTGGCCGCCACCAGCAGCGAGAGCCCGCCGGTCTCTCCTATATTGCGCGAAAGAGCGTCGCGTATCTCCATGACCTCCTTGACAGTAGCGTCTCTGTCGATCGCTTCGACCAACTTGGCGGCGAGCGGTGATCGCGCGAGCGATTCCATGCTGTTTAACGAGACCTGGATCTTGTGATGGTCGACCACCATTTCACCGTAGAAGAGACAGAGCACGATCACCGCGATGGCTCCCACCGAAGCGCCCATACTGATCATGAACTGCCGTTTGCTCATATCGTCAGAGGGCGCGGAGCCTCCCGTTTCGCGGCCGGCGGCGATCGTCCCCAGCGAAGCCGAGATCGAGCTGAGCGTCAGCGTCGCGTGCAGTATCGCCAACGCGAGCAGCGCTCCCAATCCAATGCCGAACGCCGAAAAGAACGCCGCGCTGAACATCGAGGAGAGAAAGGACCACTTAAAAACATTGCCGATGAAGACCACGACAAAACAGAGGAGTGCGAACCAAACGAGCACAATGATCAGACTAAGTGAAAGCTTTTGCAGCCGTTTCAGATTATCCATCTTTTCTCCTTTTATTCCGATTATCCCGGATAACCACCACTGACCACTCGTACTCGATCAGGCAAAACGCATTCCGTACATGTCACCGGATAATAGGGTGTACCTAAATAGGACGTCTACAACACCAATACATATGCAGACGTCCTATGTGTACTTATTTGTATTCGTAGGGTGTCCCTAAATAGGACGTCTACAACACATTATAAATAGGACGTCTACAACACCTTCACAAATAGGACGCCTACAACACCTTCACGGATTGCAATATTTTCTAAATAATTTTCTCGCTAACCCAACTGTATAAGGAATTTTCCATTGTCTAACATAGGGTTCATCTGGTATCTTATAATCCCTATGCACACAAGCATTTGTTTCAGTTTTAAATGGTTTTAATAAAGATATAAGTTCCAAAATTAAATCTTCATCTTCGTGAAAACTATGTGCATTGGTTTTTAAATTTTCCAACAGCGTATCAAAATCATGGTATTTGCCACGATTTTTTTCATACCACAGCCCATGATTTTTTTCACTGTATTCTTTTTTTACAATCTTTGGAAATACAATTTCCATAATACGAACAATCGTGCTTTCTAATAATTTTCTTGATAAGACCATAACAGATAAATATCGTTTTGTTTTAAACGCCTCGTTTATTTCCTTCTGTATATAGTCTAAAAATATATCACCGCATTTTTGATTTAAAAAATCCTCTGAAACTGATAAATATTTTTCTTCTTCATAAAAAAGTTTTTTCTCTTTCTCCTCAATAATAACTCCTGCTAATTTTATTAATTCTAGCAAATCCGGGTACCATCTATTAATGAATTCTCCATAGTAATTCCATCCATCATATCGAGTATTTATAACTTTATCATCGAAAATTATATTACTTAATACTGGCAAATATTTATACGAAGGAGTTAATTCCATAAAATCAGCAAATTCATAATTTTCTTCACTCATAAAAGTATAATATATTTTAGTATTTCCAATTAATAGATCTTTATAAATATCGCTAAAATAATCAATATCGCATTCTTTAAGTAGCTTTAAAAAACTATCTGTATTATATACATGAACGTAAAGACGTTCAGCAAGAACCCATACTCTCTTATTAATTGTTAGAGGCATATTATCTAAATCTCGCATTCTAAAATTGCTTAAGGGAATGCCGGGTCCTTTTCCCAAAGTGTCACTTCTCAATTCAGGTTTTTTGTATATTGGAGACCTGCCTCCTTGGAAAACGGACCCGACTCTAAAAAACTACTCAGGATCGACGCAACGCTTTTTTGACAACCGGCGCGACTGTATTTTTGTTAATGCCCCTTGTCTTACAGTAATTTGATTCTATCCAATCGAAAAGCAGTTTGGTTCCTTTACTTGAATTGCATGGAGCACAACATTGTGCAATATTATCGCGCGTGACAATGCGTGCATCATTGATTATATGTTCCCACGTCGCTTTGGCTTTCCCCGAGCTTCCCGGCAAGATAACTTCGAACAATTTAACACCACAATAGACACAGCTCTTATCCCGCGCTTTAATCTCGTCTTCCAATAACTTGGGGATACCCCAACGATTCATTTTCTATCCCTATGCTAAGCAGACGTCCTATTTAAGTACAGCCTACTCATTAAACGCCTGCCGATATCTTTTGTAGAGACCTGCTTCTATGTGTACCGCTTTGTGTTTGTAGGGTGTCCACGAGTAGGACGCCTACAACAAATACCAATACTTCCTTTACCCTACCCCCACCCCGGCATTTAATAATACGTTTGGATTAAATTCTTTTTTATTTTTGAACGCCTCGTCAATTTCTCGAATTTTAGAATACCCCAGAAACTTAACCACTTCATTCAACCGTAGTGCAGGACTTGAAAATGTCGGTCGAAGCAATTCGCTAAAAACTTTTTTGCGGCGCTCTTCCGATGCAATAATAAATAACGGGTAATTTGAATTTGGGGTTTCAGCACGCAAATCAGATAATCGCAATATACCGGAATAGACAGAGGTTGAATGCTCAATTTCAAAAGCTGATTTTATCGAGTACATGCCGAACTTCCAAACCACATCTATATTCTTTATTGTTGGCGGGACGTCCATCGCTTCATGAAACTTTGACAGGACGACATCTTTAAATCTATGCCCGTCATACTGCCTATTCTGATCGTGAGTTGGAACCCATACATCCAAGTTAGCCAGATTTCCAAGACGGATGAGCCGCCACTGCATCTCATCGTGTTCTGACGTTGCATTTGCTATTTGCTCATCTACAACTTCTTGAATAGCCTGTTGTGGTTCAGCTATCCGCACGAGGTCTTCATCTTTTTCCAAGGTCTTAAGTGCACCAACAATATCTCCATAATGTTTTACGAAATTTTCAACGGCCTCAACATTAATCATTGTTAAGCCTTGAGGCCTATAATTGACCTGGTATCCAAAAAGTAAATTTACTTTATGCAATGGGACATTTACCGATTCTTCGTTAACAATAAAGTACATCAATTCCCATGTTGCATTATCTGCCCGCTCTCTCCAAAAATACCGAGCTAATTCGGCGCTTCGAACTTTAGCGGCTATTTCTCCAACTATACGAATATGCCCGCGGTTATAGACAAGAACAATATCCCCGGGGCTCATGTTTTCCCACCGAGATTCGTTCATTCGCCCTGGCACTGATCCCCAGACTATGAATGGTGCGCTATGATATATATTCTCGAGGTTTTCGATTTCTTTGGGAGGGAGGTATTTTCTGCATTCGGCGAGATTTCTTTTTCTTTGGATAGTATCTTCAAAGTGTCTCTCGGCTGCGATATTGCCGCCAGCAACAACAATAAAAATTTTTCGAAGGTTGCCCATAGAGTCTTTTCTTATGCCTACGAGACGTCGTTCCGTTGCTTTTATGCTATCTCTTAACACGCCGTCGCAAATTCTTTAAATCTACTATACCGCTTTTCAAATCGCTCAGGATCCGGATAGTCCCTATTTGATTTCGGTAAAATAAGTGCTTGTCGATCAAATTTTTGCAAGCCATGCTCAAGCATCGGCCCATCTTCTTCCTCGAGAATGTCTTTTCGCACCTCAACAATATAGTCGGGCCGTATGCCGATGATCATCCGATCAAAAGCACCATGATGCAGATTGCACAATGCTAATCCGTTCTTGATAATCGGGTCACCCATAGGCTCAGAATCAGGGATAATATGTGTGGCATCGAGAAGCTCCGGATGATTAAGTCTGCATATTGCACACCGTTCCCGATAGGCGATAATCACCTTCTCCCTGAATCGTTGTTGATGCAATCTATACTGCGCCTGCACTGTCAAATATCGCCTTGTCTCTTCTATGGAGGGGGTCATCTTATCCATATCAGGCAATAGCTGATCGGCTTGCACGATAAATGTCAGATTTTTCTCATCATCGCCAACAATATACACCGGCCAGGTTGCTGTATATCTCCCAACGCTCAAGCCGAGAAGATAGATAAGCGGTGTTTTTCTCTTCATCAGCTCGCGCAACCCTCTATTATCGCGATGTTGCGGATCAGTACCTCTATACTTGTAATGGAGAATGCCCTCGCTCCCAAGCTTATCGGCGTATGGTGAATTTGGAGAAGTGGTGATGGTCAATGGTAGTTCGAGAATCTTCGGCTTAAATATTCCTTGAGGCCCAACAAGAGGAACACGTGTCGACTCAAACATAAAGCCTTGCTTAAGCACATCGTAAGGAATTGTCTCGCCATATATTTGACGTTGGCTATGGAGCCAATCAAATGCTAATAAACGAAGTTTTGAATCGATATTTTCCATATTTATTCTTGTTCGGTACATTATTAAGCTAAAAACACAAAAGCCGGACCTTGGCCCAGCTTTATATGATAATTATAAGTTATATATAGCGTCCATGCCGCTAATCTCCCTTTGCTACCAGAATTTATTATATACCTCTTAACCAAGCGCAACAATCAAAAAAGTGGGGACACAGCGGTACCGTTTCTGGAGTTGAACCTGCAACTGTCCCAAAACCGACCTTGTACCTGTTCCAGGTACTGCGCGACAGAAATTACTCTTTTTTCCTGATAAGCCATATCCCCGCGGCAGCGAGCGCGGCAAAGCAGGATGTGAAAGCGATCGTATGGGATCTTGACGGCGGCAGACCCAACGGGTCGGAATCGTCAGCCGCCTTGCTTCCTGCGGGGTCCATTGCTTCAACGATGCCGCAGGCCACGCCGATCGTCCCGGCCAGTATCAGGGTGATCGCCAGAAATACCCTGAAACGCTTGAGCATACTTACCTCGAAGGCCTCATATGACGATGTCTAATTACGCTCCGCCGCCGGGCGGCTCACGATACGCGGCACGGTTCATCCAGGTGACAAGGCGATACGCCAGGCTTTCGGCAAGCGGCAAGTTACAAAAGCACTGAGGATCCTCGGCAAAAGCATCGCCATTGAGCGCCCAGGCGACCGCGCGACAGCCACCGCACTTCCAGCGCAGCGGACAACGGCCGCACCGCCCCTTAAGCAGGTCGCGGTCGCGCATGCGCGAAATAGGCTCACCGGCCCAGATATCGGCCAGGTCATCTGTGAGGGCATTGCCCAGTTTGATGGGCATGCGCCGGCACGGGTAGACATCGCCGTCAGATTCGACGCATATGCCGCCGTAGCCGACAGAGCACCCGTTAACGAAAGGCTCCGTGCCGGGACAGCGGATATACGGCTTCCAGAGAGGGTCGCGCAGGGGGACTTGCGGTGCTCCGGGGCTATTCTTCAGCGCATATATCCCGTCAAAGACCCGCTTGATATCGGCGCCCGCAAGCAGCGCGCCCTTCTGCGCCGCGCCCCGTCCGCAGGGGACCACCCGGTGGAAGCTCACCCTCTTCGCGTATCGTTTCGCCGCCTCAAAGACCGCGCCTGTACGCTCCATATTAGCGCGCGTAAGCGTCATCGCGAAGGTCACCTCGACCCCATGTTCACCGAGACGCCGCGCCCCGTCTACGGCGCGCTGATAGTTCCCCGCGCCCCTGACGGCATCGTGAGTATCCGCATCGCCGTCGATACTGATCTGGACGATGCGGCAGCCGTGGACCGCGATCGCTTTCGCGGCCGCGTTGTCTATTGAAACGCCATTGGTCAGGATGCGCGATTGGTATCCCGCCGACGCGACAAGATCGAGTACGGAAAAGAGGTGTTCCGAGAGCAGCGGCTCACCGCCGGCGATCTGGACGCGTGCTTTCTTCTGCGGCATCGAATCGCGCAGCCGCCGGAAATTCTCAAAGATTTTTTTCAGGCTTTCGAGCGGCAGGTCAGGTTTTACTTTGTCCCGATAGCAATGAGTACAGGCGAGATCGCACCGGTCGGTAATATGCCATTGGAGGAAGAAAGGTTCGTCAGGGGAGAACATCGTTAGCGCACCGGCCTTTATCCACCACAGCCGCCACACCCTCCACATCCTCCGCACCCGGAACAGCCGCCCGAAGATCCGGTGTCTCCTTTTGGAGCGGTATAAACGCATTTCCAATGCCCGGTCTGGGGGTCACGAATGACCGAACATCCGCGGCTAAAGGCAAAGAGTATCATCACAATGACAATCAGGACCGCCTGGAAGAGGGTCTGCCGGGGCGTCGTCTGTTGTTTGTACCGCGCGACGACGCGCCTGATATCGCGTTTGGGCCGATCGACCAAGCCCGGGGAAAAGCTCACCCCGAAATACCCCGCATGCACGACAGCATCCGCGCACTCGACCTGTACCCTCCCGTCCTCGAGCATTCTGGTGGAGAACTGATGCGGAGCCATCGAAAGCTTCGAGGGCTGGAAGCCTTTGGGCAGGATAAAGCGATACGTAGCGTCCGTGACCTTGACCCGGAAATTTTTCAGCCATGGAGCATAGAAGAAATTGGCGGCAAGATCGCCGCTCAGCGCGTCGGCGATCAGGAATTTGACGACTACGGTCGTTTCGGCGTTGCTGACCGGCGGGAAGGTCCAGCGGATCCGCGTCTCGCGCATTACATCCTTGCCGAAACGCAACGGCTCGCCCCGGGAGTCGGTCACCGAGATATCGGATACGGGCACGTCGCCGACGAATTTAAACCCCTGCGACTTCGGGGCGTCGAAGACATGATAGGTAATGCTCATCGTCACGCGAACATCGTAACGCCCGCGGGCGTTCTTCTCGAGCTCGAAGGTCACGACATACGGCGAGATCGTGCATGGCGGTTCAAGGATATTCTTAAAGAGCATCTCCCCTCCTCGGTTACACCCGCTCCCTAAATCTGAGGACAAGTCAAAAAAAAGCCGGACATAAAGCCCGGCTTTCTATTACAATTATAGGTTATTTATAAAGTTCATGCGCTGCTAATCTCCGCTTGCTACCAAAATCTATTATATGCCTCCCGATCGTGCGCAACAATCACAAAAATTTGCACAAAAAGAGGCCGTCACTTTTTTACTTAAACAGCACGAGGTACTCAGAGAGAGAAAAAAGCCTGTTGCGAGACAAGCCGGTCACTTCTTTCAAAAGTCCGAGCCGCTGGAAATCGGCGATCATACGGGATCCGGCCGCAAAATTGACCTCGAGCTGCTCCGACGCCTGATTGATAGAAACTACGGGATGGGAAAAAAGAAAGAGGAGGAGCTGCTGCGCCGGCTTTGCTTTTCTGCCGAGCATTAATATCTTATCTTCATATCTCTTGCGTAATTTTACGATCGTCTCCAAAGTCTCCTTGCCGCTCCTCGCTGTTTCGATCATGCCGGTCAGGAAAAATTTTATCCACTGGTCCAGATCGTTTGAGCTCCTCACTACAGTAAGCGAGTCGTAATACGATCCTTTATGTCTTTCAAAAAAATCTGATAAATACAAAGTCGGCTTCTGCAGTATTCCCGCATCTACCAATTGTAAGGTGATAAGAAGCCGCCCGATACGTCCATTCCCGTCTAAAAACGGATGGATTGTTTCAAACTGATAATGGCTTATGGCGGTTTTTATAAGATGAGGCGTATACAGCTCTCTGTTATGCCAAAATTTTTCCAGGTCAGTCAATAACTCGGGCAGCTCATCGTGATGCGGAGGCACAAAAAAAGCATCTTTTAAGCTTGACCCTCCGATCCAATTCTGGCTGTGTCGAAGTTCTCCTGGTGACTTATGATGCCCCCGCACTCCGGAAAGTAACCGCCGGTGCGTCTCTTTAAGCAGACGTACCGATAGGGGGAGACGCGCAAGCTCCGCTACCGCGAAGTTCATGGCCTTGATGTAGTTCTGAACTTCCGCCCAATCATCACGCTTTTCGGGACTGATCTCGGCTTCCGGGAGCACCACTTCGTCGATATTGGTCCTGGTACCTTCGATGCGGCTCGAGGTAGTTGCTTCTTTCGCTACATGCATCTGGATAAAAAAATCGACATCCGGCACGAGCGCCGAATACGCATTAAGCTCTCCTAAATATCGCATAGCACCTTCGAGCAAGAGGACGATATGCTTGTCCTTCCACTCGTAATTTGAATTTATGGACGAGGGTGAAAAACTTTTATACTCGTATTGTTGTCTATATACTCCAGCCTTAAACACGCTTTTCCTCTCTCAAGGTCATTTTTTTGTTTTTGCAAATATCAATTACAAATGTTATATTATCATTTAATACAATAAATGTCAATATAAAATTCCTTATTAGCTCTTTTTCGTCCCGACTAAGACAAAAGCCGTCCCAAAAAGCCCGGCTTTATATGATAATTATAAGTTATCTATAGCGTTCATGCGCTGCTAATCTCCGCTTGCTACCAAAATCTATTATATACCTCGCGAGCGAGCGCAACAACCAAAAAGCATATGAGGTGGGAAAACTCAACTCCCTGCGAAGAAAAAAGGGAAAGCCTCCCAAGAGAGGCTTTCCCGTGCCGAACAATGGCTGCCCAGCTAGGATTCGAACCTAGAAAACGTGGTCCAGAGCCACGTGTGTTACCGTTACACTACCGGGCAGTGAAGCTTATGTCTAAATGTTCTGCACCGTTATCCGACCCAGCAATGACAACGAAGTGCTCTGTCTAGTGCTGGGCTACCGGGCAGTAAGTTTGTCGATAGTAAAAACCGCGTAGTTTAGCGGCATTTTACGATAAGTATACCGTCTTTATTATACACAACTTCGAAATAATTTCCATCCAAAAATTTAGCGCGGTCGATACGGGCACCGAAGGTGTCGTGGTAGAGGCTGCCGAAATTCCCGGTCTTGGCGAGCTCCTCCGATATGAAGACGTGGGTGATGTGGTAGCGCTTCATCAGAAGCGCGGCGTACTCGGCAAATTCCGTCTGGTAGATCATGTAGACATCGTCGCGGGTCTGCTGAACATCCTTGACCGAGACATGCTTTGCCGCGACATTGCGCAGCGGAAACGGCAGCCCCAGGAGCGCCTTCCCCCCACACACACCGGCGAGCATCTGCGACCGGTAATAATCAGCGACGATCCGGTCATCGGGACCGGCATGCTCACGGAACCACCGTGCGGCCTTATACTCATTGATCGTGATGCCGGCGGTCTGAAGACGCGTGCTTAAACGCGAAATCCCCTGGATATCCCAGAGGAGGAGCGCTCCGAGCAGGGCCGCGACAACGATGGCCACGGGCCGCCTCATCCATCCGCGGCGCGCGCAGATCGCGCTGACTACCCCGGCAACCACCATGCCGACGCAGAGCGCGAAGGGCTGTGCCAGAAACGGCTGGAAGCGAAACCCCTCGAGCGGCTTACCAAGCGGAGACCAGAGCAGATCAGCGCGGTGAATAAGCCGCAGGAGAAATTCATTCTGCGTTTCAATGAGCGGTAGCAACGCCCAAAAAACGGGCAAGAGAAGAAAGGATTGTGCGCGATCTTTACTAAAAAATTTTTTTGAGATGACGACCACAAAACAGGCGCCCCCGATAAGGAACGCGATGACACCATAATCCGCCATCTGCCCGCCGAGCGGCTTAAAGCCTGATGAAGTCGAAAGCCCGTTGACCCACCACCAGTAGAGGTGTCGCGGCAACCACCAGAACGCGGTCAGCGCCTGCGAGAGCGCTACCGCCAGCGACAGATCTACAGTGCTTCTTGCGGATGCCTTCTTCTTCAGGACCAGTGAAAGGTGAACCATAAAGAGCATGATGACCATCAGGAAGAACATCAGATGCGTCATGAACGATACCGCCAGCACCACGCCAAGCCCGGCCACGATCGCCGCGCGGTTTCGCCAGGACCTGCCGGCGCGGGTTTGGACGTACCATACCCAGACCAGCAGAACCAGCGGCATCATGAACATAATAAACGACTGCGGGTCGGAGATGGAATTCCAGTAGACAAATGCCGTGGTCAGCGCGAGCGTCAGCGTCGCCAGCGCCGCCGCGAGCCGTCCGTAGAGATGCCGCGCGAGGAAATAGAGCGAAAGCGGCGCCAGTGATTCGAGGAACGGGATGATCCGCGAACAGACGGTCGGGATATCAAGACGTGAAAGCTTAGCGACCAACGCGAGAAAAGAAGGAAATACCGGAGGATACCATTCCGGCATCGTCAGATAGGAGATATACCGGATGCTAAATGACGGGAACCTGCCGTGGTCGCGCACATACTGCGCGATCGAGAGGCGGTACCAGATGTCGGCGTTGAAGGTTAAAAGATGCGGATCGATCGTAAGACGCGGGAGCAGTTCGAGGTAGAGCCCCAGGAGATAGATGAAGAGCAGAAAAAGAAACTCTGACGCGCGAAGAGAGAACAAACCAGATCTGGAGGTAGATGTCATTGCAAGGAGGGCTTTAGCCCGGCGAAGCAATCTCATAGATAGATCGCTTCGCCCATAAGAGCCATTATCCGAATTTAGCCAGCGCGTTCTTGATATTGCGCAACGTCTTCTCTTTGCCCAGGAGAACGAGCGTCTCAAAGAGGCTCGCGCCCGCGGTCCTGCCCGTCGCGGCCAGGCGCAGCGGATGGATGATCGCCGCCGCTTTCACGCCCAGCTCCGTGGCGAGCGCGCGCACGCAGCTTTCGATAGCGGCGTGATCGAACACCGGCAGCGCCTCGATCTGGGCGCTGACCTTAGTGAGGATCGCGACGAACCCTTCCGTGAAGTGCTTCGCGACGCCCTCGGGATCGTACTCGATCGTCTCCTTAAAATAAAACCCGGCCAGATCGGTAAATTCGGCGAGGGTCTTGATCCGCTCTTTATAGAGCACGACGATCGCGGCAAGCCACGCGCGATCGAGCGTATCCTGGTAGAGGCCTTCTTTCTTTAATTCATCGATGATCATCCCGGTCAGCTTCGCCGTGTCGTAATTCTTCAGGTACTGGCCGTTGACCCAGACGAGTTTATTGACGTCAAATACCGCGGCGGTCTTGACGATCTGCTCGAGCGAGAAGGCTTTGATGATCCCGTCGATAGGCATCAGTTCTTTATCGTTGCCCGGCGACCATCCGAGCAGGCAGAGATAGTTGACGAGCGCCTCCGGCAGATACCCCTCCGCGCGGTAATCGCGGATACTCGTCGCGCCGTGGCGCTTCGAGAGGCGGGAACGGTCGACGCCGAGGATCAGCGGTATATGGCAGAAACGCGGCGAAGTTAAATTCATCGCCTCGTAGATCACGATCTGTTTGGGCGTATTCGAGATATGGTCGTCCCCGCGGATGATATGCGTCATCCCCATCGAGGCGTCATCGATAACGCAGGCGAAATTGTAGGTCGGAAAACCGTCGCTCTTGATGAGGACCTGGTCTTTGATGAGCGCGGTATCGAATTCGATATCGCCGTGGACAACATCGGCAATGTGTACTTTCTTCTGCGGCATCTTGAGGTGTATCGCGCCTTCGCTCTCGTAGGCCTTGCCCGCGTCGACGAGTTCCTTCGCCCGCTGCCGGTAGAGTTCGAGGCGTTTCGACTGGAATTCAAGCTCGCCGTCCCAGGTCAGGCCGAGCCATTTGAGCGATTCGAGGATCTCTTCGAGGAATTCATCTTTTGAGCGGACGCGGTCGGTATCTTCGATGCGCAGGACGAACTCTCCGCCCATATGACGCGCGAAGAGCCAGTTAAAGAGCGCGGTCCGCGCGCTGCCGACGTGCAAGTACCCGGTCGGGCTCGGGGCAAAGCGTACTTTGACCTTCTCCATAACTCCTCTATTTGACCATGCTCGCGCCCTTTAAGAGCGCGAGCTTATTTAAGACGACCAGCTTCTTGTCTTTAAAAAAATCATCCGCCACCTGAAGCGCGGTCTTGATCGAAACGATCTTGGTTTTTTTCAGGTAAGCGCCGAGCGCCACCATATTGGCGACCCTGACATTGCCGAGGCTTTCGGCGATATCGGTGAAGGGTATTTTGACCACCTCGCCCGCCGAGCTCTTCGCGGCCTCTTTGACGAGCGATGAGTTGACGATGAGGAGCCCGCCTTTTTTGACCTTATCCTTGAATTTCTTGAACGACGGCCCGTTCATCACGATCGAGGCGTCGGGCGCGCTGACGACCGGCGAGGGTATCGGCGAACCACTGACGATCGTCATCGAATACGCCGTGCCGCCCCGGACCTCCGCGCCGTAACTGGGCATGAAGGTCGTAAAGAGCCCCTCCCTGACCGCGCAGTATGAGAGGAATTTGCCGAGCAGCAGTATCCCCTGCCCGCCGAATCCCGCGAAAATGATCTCTTGTTTTGAAACTACGGTTTTTTTTGCGCTCATCGTTCGACCAGCACCCCGAGTGGATAATAGGGGGCGATCTCCTTCTCTATACGCCGGTTCGCGTCGGCGGCCGAAAGCTTCCAGTAGGTCGGACAGCTCGAGAGTATCTCGACCATCGAGAACCCCTTCTTCTCGATCTGCTTCATAAATGATTTCTTGATCGCCGCTTTCGTCTTAAAGATCGCCTGGGGCGAATGCGTCGAGGTTCTCTCCAGGTAGCAGACCCCGGGCAATATCGCGAGCATCTCCGAGATCTTGAGCGGATACCCCGCGGTCTTGACGTTGCGCCCGCGCGGGGTCGTCGTCGTCTTCTGCGCCGCCAGCGTCGTCGGCGCCATCTGGCCGCCGGTCATGCCGTAGGTCCCGTTGTTGACGAAGAAGACGCTGAAGTTCTCGCCGCGGTTGGCGGCGTGGATGATCTCGGCCGTCCCGATCGCCGCGAGGTCGCCGTCGCCCTGATAGGTAAAGACGACCGACTCGGGCTTCATCCGCTTGATGCCGGTCGCGACCGCCGGAGGCCTGCCGTGCGCGGCCTCGGTCGTATCAAAATCCCAGTAATCGTACGCGATGACCGCGCAGCCGACGGGGGCCACCGCGATGACCTTGCCGCGGATCGCGAGCTCATCAATGACCTCGGCGATCAAGCGGTGGATCGTGCCGTGTCCGCAGCCGGGGCAATAGTGCGTGCGCGCGTCATAAAGGCTCTTTGGTTTATCGAATACCTGTTTCATTTTTTTGCCTGCGCTTTAGCGCCGAGAATTTTAGCAATGATCTCTTCTTCGCCCGGGATACCGCCGCCCGGCCGCCCGAAGAAATCGACCGCCGCGGCGCCGTTGACCGCGAGGCGGACATCCTCGACCATCTGGCCGCAGCTCATCTCGACGACAAAGAACCGTTTCGTCTTCTGCGCGAGCCGCGCCAATTCTTTCTCGGGAAACGGCCAGAGCGTGATCGGGCGTACCAGACCGACCTTCACCCCCTGGGCGCGCAGCCGGAGCATAACCGCCCTCAGGGTACGGGCGACGCTGCCGTACCCTACCAGGATGCATTCGGCGTCTTCGGTATTGACCGCTTCGAAACGGGTCTCGGCTTTTTTCGCCTGCGCGTATTTTTCCTGGAGTTTATAATTAAAGGCTTCGAGCGCGCCTTCTTCAAGTATCAGTGATTTTATGATCCGGGGTTTGCGTCCCGCGCACCCCGTCAACGCCCAATTCTTTTCCTTCTTATTTTTGCTTCCCGGTACCTGCATCATAACCACCGGCTCCATCATCTGGCCGATGAGCCCATCGCCTAAGATCATCGCGGGCATCCGGTAATCATCCGCGAGATCGAAGGCCAGCACGGTCAGCTCCATCATCTCCTGCACCGACGCGGGCGCGAGGACAAACGAGCGGTAATCGCCGTGTCCGCCGCCGCGAGTCGCCTGGAAATAATCGCTCTGCGCCGGGGCAATATTGCCAAGCCCCGGGCCGCCGCGCATAATGTTGACGATGACCACGGGTAGCTCACAAGCGGCTATATAGGATATCCCTTCCTGTTTTAAGCTGATCCCGGGGCTTGAGGAGGAGGTCATCGCCCGCGCGCCGGTAGCCGCCGCGCCGAAGATCATATTGATCGCCGCGACCTCGCTCTCGGACTGGATGAAGACGCCGCCTGCCTCCTCCATCCTGCGCGCCATAAATTCGGTCAGCTCGTTCTGCGGCGTGATCGGATACACCGCGTAGAATGTACATCCCGCCAGAAGCGCGCCTTCACCGCACGCGTCGTTGCCTGACATCAGTATTTTTTTGTCGTTCTTATGCGTCTTCATTTATCGCCATACCATGATCGCGCAATCGGGACAAACGACCGCGCACAGGGTACATCCTTTACAGTTCTTTGAGGGGGTGAATTTCGCTGTTTTAAGGCCCATGCTGTTAACCGGGCCGTTCAACGTTATTAATTTACTGGGGCAACTGATGATGCAGAGTTCGCACCCTTTGCAACGCTCTGATCTTATTTTGATCTTTCCCATGGTACGCTTTCATAAGCGCGTTGAAATGGACGCGCGAGGTTATCGTATCGCTTCTTTAAGGACCGTCGCTATCGCTTCCGGCGTAAGGCCGTATATAGTGAAGAGCTCTTCCCGGGACCCGTGCTCAATGAACGCGCTCGGAAGCCCGATCCTTCTGACGGTCACACCCGCGATCTTCTTACTTTCAAAGAATTCGAGCACCGCGCTGCCGAAACCGCCCTCGATCACGCCCTCTTCGAGCGTAACGAACGTCCTCATCCGCTTCGCGAGAGCGCCCAGCAGCAGCGCGTCCAGCGGCTTGGCGAACCGGGCGTTAACGAGCGTTACCTTGATGCCGTCCTTCTCCAGGACTTTCGCGGCCGCCGCGCCGAGCCAGACCATACTGCCGAGCGCGAGAATACACGCGTCATTACCCTCGCGTATAACTTCGGCCTTGCCGAGCTCGACCCGGGTATGCGGCCGGCGCTCCATATACGCCACTTCGGCGCCTCTCGGATATCTTACCGCGACCGGCGCGTCGTGTCCAATCATAAAATCGAGCATTAATTTGAGTTCATCCGTGTCGGAGGGAGCCAGAACGCTCATCCCCGGGATACTGCGCAGATAGGCGAGATCGAAGAGCCCGTGATGGGTCGGACCGTCTTCGCCGACGAGACCGGCTCGGTCGACGCAAAAAGCGACCGGCAACCCCTGGAGCGCGACATCGTGCACGATCTGGTCATAGGCGCGCTGGAGGAACGTCGAGTAGATAGCGACAAAGGGGCGATAGCCGCCGCGGGCGAGTCCCGCGGCAAACCCGACCCCGTGCTGTTCCGCGATACCGACATCAAAAAAACGTGCCGGGTAGAGCTTCGCGAACTCGGTCAGGCCGGTGCCATCGGGCATCGCCGCCGTTATCGCGGTCAGTTTTTCGTTCGTTTTTGCCAATTCTGAAAGGTGCGCGCCGAACACATCGGTATAGGTCTTACCCTTGACGAACTGCACCTCGCCATCGGCGATGACTTTCTTTGCCCCGCTGTCGATCTCAAAGGGGGAAGCGCTGTGAAACCTGACCGGGCACTCCTCGGCGTGCTTATACCCTTTTCCCTTCTTGGTCACAACATGGATCAGGATCGGCCCCGGCATGGAACTGACCTTGGTTAACATCTCGAGGAGCATATCGATATCATGGCCGTCGATCGGCCCGAAGTACCTGAAGCCCATCTCTTCAAAGATGATCCCCTCGGTGATGATATTCTTGAGCCCTTCCTCAAAGCGCCGCGCGGCGCGTGATGCCTGCTCTCCGACGCGGGGCAGTTTCTTTAAGAGCGCCTCGGCGTTATGGCGGACCCGGTTATAGAGCGGATTGGTGATAATCCTGTTGAGGTACTTACTGAGCGCCCCGATCGTCGGCGATATCGAAAATTCATTATCATTTAAAATAACGATCAGTTCTTTTTTGAGATGGCCGGCGTGGTTTAAGGCTTCAAAGGCCATGCCACCGGCGAGCGCGGCGTCGCCGATCACGACCACGACCTTATCGTGCCTGGCAGCCAGGTCGCGGGCGGCGCAGAACCCGAGCGCCGTCGATATCGAGGTCGAGCTATGCCCGACCGTAAAGGGATCGTGCGGACTCTCGTACTTATTAGGAAAACCGCTGATGCCCCCCATCTGCCTGATCGTGTCGAACCGCTCGCGCCGTCCGGTGAGGAGCTTGTGAGCATACGCCTGGTGGCCGACATCCCAGAAGATCGCGTCCTGGGGTGTCTTGAGCAGATAGTGAAGCGCGATCGTCAGTTCGACGGCGCCGAGGCTCGAGGCCAGATGACCGCCCGTACCGCAGATGACCCTGACGATCTCGTCCCTGATCTCCTGCGCGAGCCGGGGGAGCTCGCCAACCGGGATCTTCTTAAGATCGTCCGGAGAATTGATCCCCGCTAAAAGGCTTTCCATTACTGTTTTCTTTCTACGAGATGATCCGCGATCATGCGCAGGGTGTCGGCCTTTTTCCTGAAAGGCGCCAGGCACTGTTTCGCCCGCGTTGTCAGCGCGCGCGCCTTGCGCAGCGCGGCGGTGCCATCTTTACCGGCACCGGCCGTGCCCGCGTCCATAATGTCGTCAACGATCTGGAAGACCTCGCCGATCAGTACCCCGAATTCGCCGAGCGCGTCAACGCGCGCCGGCGCTGCTGTTGCCGTGATAGCGCCCATCCTGAGCGACGCCCTGATCAGGGCACCGGTCTTATACCGGTTAATATACCTCAGCAGCGCGGCGGTCTTGGGTTTCTTTTCATATTCGATATCGAGCGCCTGCCCGCCGGCCATGCCGCGGCTGCCGATGGCTGCCCCGAGCTCACGGATGAGCTTGATCCCGACAGCATTCTCCCGCTCCCGGGCAAGGACCTCGAAGGCGCGCGATAAGAGCGCGTCCCCCGCCAGGATCGCGGTCGCCTCGTCGAATTCTTTATGACAGGTCTTCTTCCCGCGGCGCATGTCGTCGTCGTCCATCGCCGGCAGGTCGTCATGGATCAGTGAAAAAGCGTGAACGAGCTCCAGCGCACAGGCCGCGTCGAGAGCGCCGACAACGGAGCCGCCGCAGCAGAGCGCGCTTTCGATCGCGAGCAGGGGGCGTATCCGCTTGCCGCCCGAAAAAACACTGTAACGCATCGCGCGATGAAGCTTCGCCGGTACGACCGAGCTCCCCGGCAGCAGCGCGTTCAACCGCCAGTCGACCTGCTCTTTCCTGAGCGCCAATAATTCGTCTACCGATTGATAGAGCGGCTCGTGAGCGTCTTTCATCTTATTTCTCTTCACCGTCATCGAAGGCCTTAAGCTGGAATTTCCCGCCGGAGGTCTTCGTCAGTAATTCCACTTTCTTCTGGGCGCTCTCGATCTTTTTCGAACAGCCCTGGACGAGCTTGATGCCTTCTTCGTACCGTTTGAGCGCTTCGTCGAGCGGCAGGTCGCCGCCCTCAAGCTCAGCGACAATTTTTTCAAGGCGCTCGAGCGATTTCTCGAAACTCTGTTCAGCCATGGGACTCCTCCGCTCTTTCGACAATACTCGTAAAACTTCCGCGCGCGAGCCGCGTCTCAACCCGGTCGCCGGGTTTAAGTGTCAGCGCTTCCTTAATAAGAGCGCCCGCGTCAGCGTACCGGGTGATACTGTAGCCGCGCGCGAGAACCGCGAGCGGACTTAACGCGTCCAGTTTGCCGGCAGCGAGCGCATACGCGCTCTTCTTATCCTCTATAAGCGCTCCCGCCGCCTCATCAAGCCGCTGCGCCGTCTCATCGATCCGCTGGCGCATCTGCTCGACCAGGTTCATCGGCTGGCGCAGGATATAACTCTCTTTAAGTTGTGTCAGCCGCTGTTTTGCGCTCTGTATCGTACGCAAAAAAGAATTGGTCATGCGCCGGTACGCGTCTTCAAGGTCGTTGAGGAGCTGTTCCTTCTCCGGCAACACCATTTCAGCCGCCGCCGAAGGGGTCGGCGCCCGCAGGTCAGCGACAAAATCAGCGATCGTAAAATCGATCTCATGGCCGACGGCGGATATAACCGGTATGCGGGAGGCGAATATCGCGCGGGCCACGATCTCTTCGTTAAAAGGCCAGAGGTCTTCGAGGCTTCCGCCGCCGCGCGCGACGATGATCACATCGACCTTGCCGTAGTCGTTAAACTCTTCGACGGCATTCGCGATCTCTTTGGCGGCGCCGTCACCCTGCACCCGGACCGGGTTAATGAGGATCTCGACATTCTGGAAACGCCTGCCGGCGACGGTGAGCATGTCGCGGATCGCGGCGCCCGTCGGCGAGGTCACGATACCGATACGCCGCGGCAGCATCGGCAGCGCCCGTTTGCGCGCGCTCTCAAAGAGCCCTTCCTTCTCGAGCTTCTCTTTAAGCTGCTGGAAGGCGAGCTGCAACGCGCCCAACCCGCGCGGCTCCATCGCCTGCGCGTAAAACTGGAACTTGCCCTGTTTGTCGTAGAGCGAGACTCTGCCCTGGCAGAGGACGCGCATACCGTCTTTGGGCTGAAATTTAAGGAGCCGGTTCTCGCCGCGGAACATGGCGCAGCTGATCAGCGCGTTCTCATCCTTCAAGCTGAAATAGAGATGCCCCGACGAGTGCGCGATAAAATTCGATATCTCCCCCTCGACCCAGATCCCGGTAAAAGCGGCTTCAAGGAGCGCGCGTGACTCGCGGGCGAGTTCGCTGACGGTAAAAATATGTTTTTCGGGAGTTGTGTTCATCATGATAAGCTCTGCGGCGGCACTTACAGGGGGCGCTGCACCCTCGTTATCGAAACGGCCTTGCCGGTCTTCTCGTCGACCTCGACGATAGCGCCCGCAAGCTTGACATCATTCTCGGCCATCTCGAAGCGGTGCGGCAGCTGCGTGATGAACCGCGAAAGGATCTGGTCGATCCTCCTGCCGATGACCGACTCGTACGGGCCGGTCATCCCGAGATCTGAAATATAGGCGGTCCCCTTCGGGAGGATCCGCTCGTCGGCGGTCGGGACGTGCGTGTGT
>JBAWYO010000009.1:0-20526 GCA_037143495.1 Candidatus Omnitrophota bacterium
CTTCGATAGAATAAATATCATGGTGCGGCGGGGGTGATATCAGCGTGACGCCCGGTGTCGTGTAGCGGGTGCGCGCGATGATCGCGCTGACCTTATGCCCCGGGAGCTGTCCGCCTTCGCCCGGTTTCGCGCCCTGCGATATCTTGATCTGTAATTCATCGGCGTTGACGAGATAATTCGTCGTGACGCCGAATCTGCCGGAGGCGACCTGCTTGATCGAGCTGCGCGCCGAATCTCCGTTGGGAAGCGGCGCGAAACGCGCAGGGTCTTCGCCGCCCTCACCCGTGTTGGAGCGCGCGCCGAGCCTGTTCATCGCGATCGCGAGCGTTTCGTGGGCGCCTTTTGATATTGAACCGAAAGACATCGCTCCCGTCGCGAAGCGCTTGACGATGGTTTCGATCGATTCGACTTCTTCGATCGGGACCGGTTTGGTTTTTTTAAAACGCAGCAGGCTGCGGAGCGTCGTCGGAGCTTTTGACTGGTCGTTGATCAGCGCGGCAAAATCCTTATAGCGTTTGGGGTCGGCGTTGCGCGCGGCATCCTGGAGCGCCGCGACCGACTCAGGTCCCCAGAGATGGAACTCGCCGTCGCGTTTCCATTGATAGACACCGCCGGTCGCCAGGAACGGTGCCTGGTCGCCGCGTTTCGGAAAGGCCTGCGCGTGGCGCAGGAGCGTTTCCTGGGCGATGATATCGAGCGAGACGCCGCCGATACGCGAGACCGTGCCGGTAAAGCACTCGTCGATCACCTCATCGCTTAAACCGAGCGCTTCAAAGATCTGGGCGCCGCGGTATCCCTGGAGCGTCGATATGCCCATCTTTGAGAGGATCTTCTGGATACCCTTATCGACCGATTTGATGTAATTATGAAGCGCGATGCCCAGATCGAGCGCAAGGTCTTTGTCGTTGATCAGGTAGTTGACCGCGTCGTAGGCCAGGTAGGGATTCACACAATCAGCCCCGTAGCCGAAGAGCAGGCCGAAATGGTGCACTTCGCGCGGTTCGGCGCTCTCGATAACGATGCCGATCCGGGCGCGCAGGCTCTTCTTCACCAGGTGGTGGTGAACGGCGCCCATCGCCAGAAGCGCGGGAAGCGCCGCGTGATCGGTGTCAACGCCGCGGTCGCTCAGGATGACGAAGCTGTACCCCTCGTCGATCGCGCTGACCGCCTCGCGGCGGATCTTATCGAGCGTTTTTGAGAAGTCATTTTTAACGGCTGTTTTAAAAAGAAGCGATATTGTTTTTGTGGTGAAACCGCCGGCTTTGATGTGGCGGATCTTTTCAAGTTCTTCGTTGGTCAGGATCGGCCTGCGAGCGAGCAGTGTATGGCAATGCGCGCTGCTTTCGTCGAGAATATTTTTCTGCGGTCCGACGTAGCTTTCAAGGCTCATAACGAGCTCTTCGCGTATCGGGTCGATCGCCGGGTTGGTGACCTGAGCGAAGAGCTGCTTGAAATAGGTATAGAGGAGTTGCGGCTTGTCGGAGAGCAGCGCGGGCGGCGTATCGTTGCCCATTGAACCGATCGGTTCGGCGCCTTTCTCGGCCATCGGCTTAATGATAACCTCAAGGTCTTCGCGGCTGTAGCCGAAGGCTTTCAGCGAAGCGAGTATGGCGCCTTGCGCGGCCTGATCGATCGCGAAGCCCGCGTTCTTTTGCGGCGGGAGCGTATCCAGGTCGACCATATTTTCCCTGATCCACGCGCCGTAATCGCGCGCCCCGGCCACTTTTTGTTTTATCTCGGCGTCATCGATGATGCGCCCTTTTTCAGTATCAATAAAGAAGATCTTGCCCGGTTCAAGGCGTCCTGAGCGGACGATGTCGCCCGCCGCAAGGTCGAGCACGCCGACCTCGGAAGCCATAATGACGCGGTCGTCCGCGGTGACGATATAGCGCGCGGGGCGCAGGCCGTTGCGGTCAAGGACCGCGCCGATACGAACCCCATCGGTAAAAGCGACCGCGGCCGGGCCGTCCCATGGTTCCATGAGACAGGCGTGGTAGCGGTAGAAGTCCTTCAGCTTTGCGTCCATCAGGGTGTTCTGTTCCCAGGCGGGCGGTATCAGCATCATCATCGCGTGTTCGAGCGGCCTACCCGCCAGCAGCAGGAGCTCAAAGACATTGTCGAGCATCGCCGAATCGCTGCCACCGGGAACGATGATCCCGCCGATCTTTTTAAGGTCTTTGCCGAACAATCCGCTGGCGAGCAGGTCCTCGCGGGCCCGCATCCAATTAATATTCCCCCGCAGCGTGTTGATCTCGCCGTTGTGGGCGAGGAAGCGGAACGGCTGCGCGAGGTCCCAGGTCGGGAAGGTGTTCGTGCTGTAGCGGGAATGGACGAGACAGAGCGAGCTCGAGACGTCCTCCTCCCGCAGATCGACAAAGAAAGACTGCACCTGCGCCGGCATCAAAAGGCCTTTATAGGAGATCGTGCGGCAGGAGAGGCTTGAAATATAAAAGAAAGCGCGCTGTTCGAGCTTAGAGGAGCGGATCGCGTTTTCCGCCTGTTTGCGGATGACGTAGAGTTTGCGCTCGAAAGCCAGGGCGTCACGGCCGTCGAAGAGCGACCCCGCCAGGTCTTTGCCGATAAAGAGCTGCTCGATCGCCGGCTGGGTCCGTTTGGCGGTTTTGCCGATCTCGGTGCTGTCCAGGGGGACCTTTCGCCAGCCCAGGAGCCGTTGCCCCTCAGCCTCAACGATCCCGGCGATGATTTTCTTGCAGGAAGCGCGGTCTTCGGCATTGGTCGGTAAAAAGACGATGCCGGTTCCGTAATCGCCCGCTTCGGGCAGCTCTATCCTGGTTTTTTTGCAGACGCGGGCGAAGAATTCGTGCGGGATCTGGATCAGGATACCCGCGCCGTCGCCTGTTTTAGGGTCGGCGCCGGTCGCTCCCCGGTGCGAAAGATGGTTCAATACCTGGAGCCCCTGGCGCACGATCTCATTCGATCGCTTACCTTTAATATTACAGACAAAGCCGACTCCGCAAGCGTCGTGTTCGAAGCTCGGGTCGTAAAGTCCCTGTTTTTTGGGTAGATGAGTATACTGCATCGTGATGTAACCTTTTTTAGTCCATCAATGCCGGCAGTCTTACAACCGCAAAGCTCAACAATTGTACAATAACATCTTTTGTTACGCAATATCTTTATAACGCCTTACAGCAAGGTATTAAAATTCGCGTATATTCTGCTCGCCCGGCTGTCAAGCGCGCGGAGCCGTTCGGGGCTCTCGCGCGAGATCCGACGGGCGCTGGGATCACCGCTTGCGGCAAGCCAAGCCTCGATCATCGTCAGCGTCACTTCGACATGAAACTGGAGGCCATAGGCGTTCGTGCCTATTCTGAACGCCTGATGCGGGCACGCGGCCGAACGCGCCAGGAGCACGCCTCCCGCCGGGACCTCGAACATATCCTCGTGCCACTGGAAGACCGTCAATGATTCTTCGAGGCCCGCGAAGAGCGGGTCGGCGATCCCCTCACGGGTCAACCCGATAGCGTGCCACCCGGTCTCCCGCTCCGGAGCCTTGACAACCGTCGCGCCGGCGGCTTTCGCGAGCAGTTGCGCGCCCAGGCAGATACCGATGAACGGGACCGCGCGGCGGAGAGCGTCTTTTAAAAAAAGATCCTCGTCTTTAAGGAAGGGATAGCGTTCTTCCTCGTAGACATTCATCGGTCCGCCCATGGAGATGATGGCCGCTATCCCCTCGGAAGTTTTCGGTAACCGGTCGCCGCGACCAAGGTCGATCGTACGCGACCGGTTACCGAAATATTCTCCGAGCGTGCCGGGCCCTTCGTGGGCGGCGTGTTTAATGATCAGGATCATTTATTTTACGAAGAGCATCTCCCGGTATTTCGGCAGATCCCAATGTTCGTCGGAGACGACGCACTCGAGCGCGTCGACATGGCGCCTGATATGTTCCATCAGGGGTTTTAACTCTTCGAAGTAGACCTTGGCACGTTTCTCATTATCGAGCGCCGCGGCTTTTTCAAGGAGCTTCGAGAGTTCCTTGGTATTGCGTCTGACGTAATAGATCTTGGTGACGATCTCATTGACGTGCTCTTTCTGGTCCGCGAGAGCGCCCGCCTCGATCTTGACGCCGGCGTCTTTTTTAAGACGGCTCACGCCTTCAAGGTTCTCCACGATCAGCTTCTCGTACTCGTATCCCGCGGGAACGACGCTGGCGTTGACCATCTCAACGAGCGTATTCGCCTCGATATCGAGCGTCAGGTTATAGAGATGGATCCAGATGTGGTAGCGGGCCACGATCTCTTCCCGTGAGAAGACGCGGTATTTTTCGAAGAGCGAGATGTTCTTCTCTTCGATGAGCGCTTCGAGCGCCTTATACGTCGAGGCGACGTTCGGCAGTCCGCGTTTCTTGGCTTCCTTTACCCATTCAGGAGCGTAGTTGTTGCCCTCAAAGCGGATGTCTTTGGTCTCTTTCACGATCTCCGCGACGACCTTGAGGACCGCGGTCGCGAAGTCCTTGTTCGTCGAGGCTTTCCGGATCTTGTCGGCGACATAGTCAAGGCTGTCGGCGATGATCGTATTGACGACCGTGATCGGGGTCGCGATGTTCTGCGAGGAACCGACCGCCCTGAACTCGAACTTCGCGCCGGTAAAGGCAAATGGCGAGGTCCGGTTACGGTCGGTCGAGTCCTTATTGAACTTCGGCAGCCGCGCGACGCCGAGGTCGATGATATCTTTTGTTGAAACCTTCTTTTCGGTGCCGTTCTCGATCGTATTCAGGATCCCGTCGAGCTGCGCTCCCAGAAAGACGCTGACGATCGCCGGCGGAGCTTCGTTGGCGCCGAGCCGGTGTTCATTGCCGGCGAGAGCGACGCTGGCGCGCAGGAGATCGCCGTGATAATAGACCGCCCTGAGTACCGCGGCGAGAACCGCGAGGAATTGCAGGTTCGATTCCGGCGTATCCCCGGGGTTTAAGAGGTTGTTGCCTTTGTCATCGGCGAGCGACCAGTTCAGGTGCTTGCCGGATCCATTGATCCCCGCGAACGGTTTTTCGTGCAGGAGGCAGACCAGGTTATGGCGTAGCGCGACCTTCTTCATGACGTCCATGAGCAGCTGGTTGTGGTCGGCGGCGATGTTCGATTCATCGAATATCGGGGCGAACTCGTACTGGTGCGGAGCAACCTCGTTGTGACGCGTCATCACGGGGATGCCGAGCCGGTAGGCCTCCTCGGCGACCTCGAACATATAATTCACGACGCGTTCCTTGATCGTGCCGAAGTACTGGTCTTCGAGCTGCTGCCCCTTGGGGCTCGCCGCGCCGGTCAGCGTGCGACCGGTCATGATGAGGTCCTGGCGCAGGTTGTAATAATGTTTGTCGATCAGGAAGTACTCCTGCTCGGCGCCGCAGGTCGAGACGACCTTCTTGACGTCCTTATGTCCGAAGAGTTTAAGCAGGTTGACCGCGGCTTTCGAGACGGCCTCGTCGGAACGCAGCAGCGGGAGCTTCTTGTCGAGCGCTTCGCCGTTATAGGAGATGAATATCGTCGGGATACAGAGCGTTTTGCCGAGCTTGCTCTCGATGATGAAGGCCGGGCTCGACGGGTCCCACGCGGTATAGCCGCGCGCCTCGAACGTGGCGCGGATGCCGCCGGACGGAAAACTCGAAGCGTCGGGCTCGCCCTGGATCAATTTATTCCCCGAAAATTTCTCGATGACCTGGCCAGGTCCGGTGATCGAGATGAAGCTGTCATGTTTTTCAGCGGTCAGGCCGGTCATCGGCTGGAACCAGTGCGTATAATACGTGGCGCCTTTCGCCATCGCCCATTTCTTCATCGCGTCGGCGATCTCGTTGGCCTGGTCGATCGATATCGTCTTGCCTTCGCCCATCCAGAGCTTGAACGCGGCAAAGGTCTCTTTAGCGATATGCTGTTGCATCGCGGTCATGCTGAAGGTATTCTCGCCGAAGTAGCTCGACACCTTTTTCGGGTCCTCGATCTTGCAGAGCTCAACACCTTTGATCTTCGATAATAATTCCTGTCGTATTCCCATTGCTTTCCCCCTTGGTTGGTATCGGTACAATCCCCCGGCGCTCGTTGCTTTTTAGCCGATCGCCTCGGGCCCTCTCTCCTCCGTACGTATACGGACACATTCGTTAAGGTCCATCACAAAAATTTTGCCGTCGCCGGTCTCGCCCGATTTTGCGCCTTTAATGATCGCCTTGATCGTCGGCTCGACGAACGCCTCATTGACGGCGATCTCGAGGCGGATCTTGCGCAGCAGGTTGCCGGTCTCTTTCGCGCCGCGGTAGACTTCCGTGATCCCCTTCTGCCTGCCGTGGCCGAGCACTTCACTGACGGTGATGAGGTTGACCTCGGCATGGTAGAGCTCCTCTTTCACCGCTTCGAGCTTATATGGCTGTATGATAGCAACGATCAGCTTCATGGTCAACCCCCTTCACGCACCGACGCTCGAAATGGCCGCCGGCGCTCATTATTCGATTATTGTGTACGCCCGTTCATGGTGTTGCGTCAGGTCCAGCCCCATGAACTCCTCTTTCTCGTTTACCCTGACCCCGACGATAAGATCAACAACCTTATAGATAACAAACGTGAGAATGCCTGCATAGACGATCGTCACCAGAACAGCTTTCAACTGGATCACGAACTGGGCCGGGTTGCCGAAAAAGAGGCCGTCCGCGCCGGCGGGGTTGACCGCTTTCGAGGCGAAGAGACCCGTCGCGAGTGCCCCCCAGATGCCGCCGACCCCATGGACGCCGAAAGCGTCGAGCGAGTCGTCGTATCCTAGCCGCGGTTTAATGACACCGACCGCGATATAACAGCAGGCGGTGGCCACGACCCCGATGATGATCGCCGGGATGACGCCGACATAACCGGCTGCAGGCGTTATCGCTACCAGGCCCGCGACGGCGCCGCTGCAGACGCCGAAGATCGTCGGTTTGCCGCCCAGGGTCCATTCGATGATCGCCCAGCTTAAACCGGCCGCCGCGGCCGCGGTATTGGTCACCACAAACGCGTTGACGGCTATACCATTGGCGGCAAGGGCGCTGCCGGAGTTAAAACCGAACCACCCGAACCAGAGAAGCGCGGTGCCCAGGACGACTAAAGGCAGGCTGTGCGGAGTCGGCGTCGAGCCGTTCAATTTCTTTCGCTTTCCTATAATAAGGGTCGTCACGAGCGCGGCGATACCCGCGTTGATGTGGACGACGGTGCCGCCCGCGAAGTCAAGCGCTCCCATATTTTTGAGCCATCCGCCCGTTCCCCAGACCCAATGGCAGACCGGATCGTAGACGAAGGTCACCCAGCAGAGCGTAAAGAGCAGGAACGCCGAGAATTTCATCCGCTCGGCGAATGCCCCGATGATGAGCGCTGGAGTGATTACGGCGAACATCGCCTGATAGATCATGAACCCCTGGTGCGGGATCGTGGGCGCGTAGGCGGCGTACGGTTCGGAACCGACCCCCCGCAGGCCGAGCCAGGCGAAGCCGCCCCAAAAGCCATCATGAGGAGCGAACGACAAGCTGTATCCGAAGAGCACCCACTGGATGCTCACGAGACAGAGAACGATAAAACACTGCATAAGCACGCTTAAAACATTCTTCTTGCGGACCATGCCTCCGTAAAAGAAGGCGAGCCCCGGCGTCATCAGCATAACGAGCATCGCTGAGACGAGCACATAGGCGGTATCACCTGCGTTGATCATGGCGTTTCTCCTTTGTGACGCGGATAGATCGTTGGTCCCGGGCTCTTCCTTAGTTCCATAAAGCAAAAAAGGCGCCCTGATCCGACTTCGGATAAGAACGCCATAGTTCTTAAAAAAAATCTCCCGCGATTATTCATGCGGAAGACGTCATAGTCATGTTACATCGTTGTAACGGATATTACTATACCACATTTTCTGTATTTGTCAAGCGATTTTTTGAGATTTTTTTGTTCGAGGTGACCGCTGAATACTTTGGATGGGGCTGAACCATTAAATGTTTATAATAAAAAAGCCAGTAAGAATTATTTGCATTTCAACAAAGCGCAGGATATACTTGAAATGTAAGGCAAAAGGGCATGTAATGCCCCTGTGATCGCCGGCAACGGCAGGTCATTTGTTTTGCCCGATTCCCCGAAAGATTTAAAAAGGATTACGATGATAGCGCGAAAGAAGAAACCCGCCATCCTTAAGATCATATCAAGCGCCACCCTTCTCGTTACCCTCTTAACTCAATGCGTATGGGCTGATGGGTATCAAGGCGCCTATTTACGACCGCTGGCGGCGGAAGAAAGAGGTGCATTAGCGCACCGGAGGGCGGATGCCGGGCGTGCGTATCCGGTTTAGGTAGGGTACGGCGAAATAGCCGCTTCGTACGGGGCGTTTTACTTAGGCTTGGTTGATATTCTTCTGGACGATAATAATGATCAGGCGAATAGCACCAAGGAACAAGCGGTGCAACAGCTTTATGACCAGGCTCCGTCATTGTTTCGGAAGACATTCCCCGCTATCGTGGAAGACATGAACAAGGAGTTAAAGGCGAACGAGGCGGCATTGGAAGATCGTGAAGAAGGTGCGAAGGAACAGCATTTGTTCAAGGTCGTAAGACATCTGATGAAGGGTGATCCGGCAGAAAAACGAGAGATCATAGAGGCTGCGCTAACCGGCGCAGAATGTAGATCACTGTATCCTGGGGTCATCATGCTTCTTGTTGAAGATGCTCCATACCACGCGATCATGACCAAAATGGGATATCCCGATAACAATATTGGGGGCATGGCTTTTTGCAGTAGCGAACCAAATGAGGTATCTTTTTTTCTCGTTGAAAAAAAGCAGGACAAATTAGGGTTGAATCGTAATTCATATGTGCGCCATGAGGCGTGCCATGTTTTAGAAACGTTGCTTGCGCGAGCCGGTATGTCGGTTCCCGCCGCTGAAACGACGGAGGAGTTATCAACGGCATTCGATCACTTTAGGCGCGAATTTATGGCTCATAATTTTGTATATCGGGATCTCTTCGGGCTTCATCCGACGGAGCTGATATATACGACAGATCCGGAGATTACGAGCATAGCTTTGAGGTGCAGGAATTTTACATCTCTTTGCGTTAAAATAGCTAAACAATATAATATCGCATCTGCTGATTTTATGTATGCCGCTACTCAGTCGGCTACATTTGAAGAGCTTATGACGAATTGCGTGAATCTCATCCCCCGTTCTCGCTTGACGGTCCCGGACCTGATCAGCGTATTGTATGCCAATAGAATAAGTACAGGAGCTGACGAAGCGGCTCATGAGGTGGTTGCGGCGCTGGGAGCTACCATTGGAGATGGCGACCTTACGCGATATCTCTCAGAACAGATGCGAATGTATCCTGCCGACAGTCTGAGCGCAATGAATACGCAGGTACAAAATTTTGCCGGTTTTGCACTATCTTTTTTCGGGAGAACTATTGATGATAAGGAAATAGTACGAACGGCCGTACAAGAAGATATTTCCGGGCTTGGCCCATTGACGATCGATCTTTTTATGCAACTGGCGCCGGTTTTGGGGGATGTCATCCCTGTCGGCATTATGGATATCCGCGCGTTTACACACAAGCTTATCGAAAATGCGCTGTGGCATTCAGATAAAGAAGATGTACAACAAGCGCTCGTGGTATTGTTTACACGGTGCCCTGAGTTGCGGCAGATTCTTCGTCGTGATGGAACCGCTATTTTTGAAGATCATGCGACAGGGTATATTCAGGAAATGGGAGAGAGTGCATCCTCTCGGGCCGATCTCGACGGTGCGAGGAGAGCTATGACCGCTTGGCAAAACGGGGAGACAGGCCCTTTTGGTGCTGCAATAATAGAGTGCGCGGTATGATGAATACTTTTCTGCGCCATTGCTTTTTAATCGATCCGACGGGCGCCGATAGGCACACTAAAGCCTAGCGCGCAGATACGCGGGCTAGGCTTTAGTGTGAAAACTATTTTTACTTTCCCTTTAATATCTCCTCAGCTTCTTTCCGGTAGGCCTCCATCACGTACGGAATACCCGAGACCTGCTCCGCCTCTTTCGTCAGGCTCATCAGGTCCTTGCGTGAGATTGACGGCAGGCTGAAGTTGCGTGAGCCCGCCATGAGCTGCTGCAGGCCGACCTTGATCCGTTGCGAGAAGGTGTAGATGCCAACGGCGCCGAGCGGGATATCTTTCATATCTTTCCCGTATTTCTCAGCGAGCTCCTCATAACACACGAAGATCTCCTGCGGCGTGGCGCCGAACTCCGCGATCGTCGGCGGGAGGCTCTTCTTCGCGATCCAGTCGCCGATATTCTTACCGACGAAGCCGGGGATCATCAGTGCGCGGCCCATGCAGGCCGCTTTGACATACGGCGCGCCCATCGCGAGCACTTTAAATACATGGTCCTCGAGCGCAAAGCCACCCGCGATCGCGATATCAGGTACGCGCATCTTCTGCGCGGTGAGCTTCTCGCAGAATTCGTAGGTAAGCGCCTGCAGGTAGAACGTCGGTATCCCCCACTCCTGCATCATGCGCCACGGGCTCATACCGGTCCCGCCGGGCGCGCCGTCGATCGTCAAAAGATCGATCTTCGCGATCGACGAGAAACGCAGCGCCTGCGCGAGCTCGACCATCGAATACGCGCCGGTCTTGAGCGTGATGCGCTTAAAGCCGAGATCGCGCAGCCGCTGTGTCTCCTTCATGAAACCTTCCTCGGAGACGAAGCCCAGGCGGGAATGTCTTTCGAACTCCTTGATCGCGCCGGCTTTGAACGCTTCCTCATTCGCGTGTACCGTCGGATCGGGAGTGACGATATAGCCGCGGCGTTTCAATTCTTTCGCGCGCTCGAGGCTGCCCACCTTGATCTCACCGCCGATACACTTGGCTCCCTGGCCCCACTTGAGTTCGATCGTGTCGAGATTATGTTTTTTGCGCACGTACTCGGCGACGCCCAGGCGCGTATCCTCGACGTTCATCTGGACGAGGATCTCCCCGTACCCGTCATGGAAGCGTTTGTAGGTCTCGATGCGCCGGTCCATGTCGGGAGCGCTCGTTATCTTACCGTTGGCGTCGAGTTCGAGTTTCGGGTCGATACCGCAGACATTCTCACCGCAGACGATCGTGACGCCCGATATCGCGGCGCCGACCGCGAAGTGTTCCCAGTTCTTGCGCGCGATCTCGGTCGAGCCGAGCGCGCCGGTGAAGATCGGCGCTTTCATGCGGACCTTCTTCTCCCAGCCGTATTCGGTTTCGGTGCTGACGGAGGGAAATGTCGCGGTATCGGAGTTGCCGATGACGCCTTTGGGCAGGCCATTGGCGCCCTGCGCGTACCCCTGGATGTTAAGATGAGAATAATCGACCGGGTAATCCTTATCGGCGCCGGCCGTGACTTCGCCGAACGGGCCGGGATAGATGACCTCCCTGCCCCTGAACGATGATTTGAATACTTCGCAATTGCCCCGGCAGGATTCCAGACACCGTGAACAGAGGCCCGAGCACGGTACGACGTTCTTGGAGCGGTTGAAGGTACGGCTGGCATCATTGCCGCCGGGAGTGCGCAAGTTCATGGTACCCTCCTGTTGTGCACGATCGATGTGCACGGTGACGTACTGTTATTCGTAGTCTAGAGGTCCAAAAACACGTTTCCCTGCGCCTCACGCCGTTGTGTGAGCGGACGCCGTTGTCCGCGGGGAGCATTGATTCAATGATAGCATACGCGCGCGGGAAAAGGAAAAGTTTTTTGGCAGGATTATACCGGGGAATGCCCCAAAATGTTTAATTTGAAAAAGCATCAGTCCGGCATAGCATATGTTCTTAGGTGCGCGATAGGCTCACTGGCAGAACCAGCTTGCCGGCTAAAATGTAAGGCGAGCTTTTTTTCCGGGGTTTGCCCTGAGATGTGCGCTCCTCATATACGGGTAAGGATGAGCATTGTGGCAGGATTATATTTAAATCGTGACGAATTCAACAGGTTCACGATTGCGCGATGAAACAGAGAGCTTGAGGTTATGTGGTCTCACGAAGTAAGTGCGGAGGCTATTTACCGCAGGATTATATTCAGAAATGGTTCAAAGCTCTATCGGATGATTTGATGGGGTGCGAAAAAAATGCTTGTGCTGCGGCGGCAGCGTGGTTATTCGACAAGGCGGCGTTTTAGCAGGATTATATTAGAGACTCTTGAGTTCTCGCGCGAGAATAATGGCTTCAGCTATCTCCCGCATCGTCCGGCGGGTATTCATTGACTGCTTTTGTATCCTGCGAAAAGCTTCTTCGCCGGAGAGCTCAGATTCCTGCATCAGGATATCTTTCGCGCGCTCGATCACCTTGCGCGATTCGAGCTCTTCCTGGATGATCTTTGTCTTCGTGATCAATTCAGCGTTCTTGATCGCGATCGCCGCCTGGTTCGCCACCGCGGTCAATATTTTTATTTCGGTATCCGTAAACCTATGTGGCTTAGAGGTATAGAGATTAAGGACCCCGATGGGTTTGTTGTTGATATCGAGGGGAACGCTGAGCAGCGAACAGAGTTTTTCGTTGGCCGCGATCTCCTTGTTGATATAGAGCGGGTCTTTTCTTACATTCATGATCGCTCGCGGCTTGTTTTCCTTAAAGACGGTCCCGGCGACGCCATCGCCGATCTTGATGTTCGGTTTTTTGTTATAGGACTCGCTCACCGATTGCGTTGTCCTGATAACAAGCTCATTTTTTTCTTCGTCCAGAAGCATTAACGAGCAGATCTTCGAGTCCATGACCTTCGCGGTGACCGTGACGATCAATTTTAATATATCGTCGAGATAAAGGTCGCTCGTGATCGCCTTGCTGATCGTCGTGAGGACCTCTATTTTGCTCGTATCGGTTTTTGCGCGCTTGGTAGTGCCCATAGGATACATATAATATAAAAGATAAGGTTTATTGTCAAGGGATTCCGCCTGAGCGATCGCGTTGTTTTTTACTTGACTAAAAGAAGTAGTATGCTACAATTATACCCACTATGAAAAAGACATTGACCGAGATTACGAACCTAAAACGCAAAAGACTCCACGGTTTCCGTCAGAGAATGCAGACCAAAGGCGGCAGGACCGTGCTCAGGAAAAGACGCCAAAAGGGACGCAAGCGTTTGTGTGTCTAATAAGACGCAGGGTTTTACCAAGGGTGAACGGCTAAAGAAGCGGGCTTTGTTCGGCACTATTTTCAGAAGCGGCGCTTATTACCAGTCCGGGAACTTTTCAGTGCGCCTTTTGCCTAACGAGCTTGTTGCGACGAGATTGGGTATTAGTATCCAGAAGTCTGTATTTCCCCAAGCGGCGCAACGGAATCGCGTTAAACGCCTTATCCGGGAATCATTCAGACGCCACAAGGGTGAGCTACTCTCCGGACGAGATATTATTGTAAAGCCGAAGGCGTATGCGATAGCTGAATTTTCTTACGGTGAGGTTGAAAGAGCGCTCCTGGAGCTGTTCAAGATCGCTGGCTTGCTGAAGCAGGTATGACAAAAATAGCGTTATTTTTTGTTAATATTTATCGTAAGTATCTGTCTAGATTGAAGTTACAGCAAACTTGCAGGTTTTATCCTACCTGTTCGCACTATGCTGCTGAAGCCCTTGAAAAACATGGCTTTTTCAGGGGTCTTTTTTTATCTGTAGTGAGGATTATCCGATGCCATCCATTTTCTCAGGGCGGCTATGACCCGGTCAAATAAGGAGTTTTAATGGAAAAGAAAGCAATCGTAGCCTTGGCGTTATCATTATTAGTACTTATAGGTTATCAGCAGATAATGTCGAGGATGTATCCTGTCCAAAAAATGCCCCTATATTCCTCAGAATCCGTACAACAGCCGGTAAACCAGGCAAAGAGCGTAGATATTTCCGCTCAAAACGTTCAATTGAGCCAGGAGTACGTCGAGTTAGCAGAGAAGGAAAAAGAGTTTTCGTTCAAGAATGATCTCTACACGGTTATTTTTAGCAATATTGGCGGTAGCATCAAGAGTATAACACTCAATACCAATGCAAAGAGTGGGTTGAATATCCCATTCGAGATCTTTAAGAGCACTTCTCCTGATCAGGGGATTCTCTTGTTCTCGCCAGATAAGCTGGGGGCGTACCTCAATAGCACTGTTTACACTGTTAAAAGCACTGATGACGGCATAATTTTTTCTCACGTATTTGCCGATGATATCGCCGTAGAAAAAAAGATTAAGTTCACTAACTCGTTATATCGCATTGATTTAGATATAACCTTTAAGAATCTTAAGAGCGGTGATACGGTCAGAAAATATGCTCTTATTTCTGGCATAGGTGCTGCTGCAGTTAAATCTGATGAAAGATATCTAGAGGTATCTTCGAATAACGCTGATGGTAAAGTAACGCGATTTAAGAAGCGCGGCAAGCCTTTTGAGATCGAGCAAATATCTTCTCCTTCATGGGTAATGCTCAAAACTCGATATATATCGATGATAGCTCATCCAGCGATTCCCTGCACTGGTAGCTTAGCTAAGCAGGAATATGCTGGGTCGCTTATTACTGGACCTATTGTGAAGGATTTCGCTATACCGGCCAATTCAAGCGTTCTACATTCCTTCAGTATGTATGTCGGTCCTTCAGATCTTGGCTTGTTGAAGAAAGCTGATATTGGCGCCGATAGCGCTTTGACGTATGGTTTTTTTGGTGGTATAAGTCAGTTATTGATCAGCTTGCTGAAGTTTTATCATGTTGTATTTAGGAACTGGGGAATCGCGATTATTATGCTGACTCTGTCGGTTAATATACTTCTATTCCCATTGACCAGGAAAAGCTACAAGTCGATGCAGGAAATTCAAATATTGCAGCCTAAAATTGAAAAATTGAAGGCAGAGCACAAGGGAAACCCTCAAAAATTCCAAAAAGAACTTATGGAGCTGTACAAGAAGTATAAAGTAAACCCTATGGGCGGCTGTTTGCCAATGCTTCTTCAGATGCCCATATTTATAGCGCTATACCAGGGACTTATGAATTCATTAGATCTGCGCGGGTCAAGTTTCCTGTGGATAAGAGACCTCTCTTTGCCGGAAAACCTTAAGATTCCCTTTACGGCGCCTCTCATCGGCAATACAGTAAATTTAATACCATTGATGATACTAGTTGCCATGTTTTTCCAACAGAAGATAAGCAATCAACTAATGGCTATATCGCAGACAGAAGATCAAAAGCAACAGCAGAAGTTTATGATGTTCATGATGCCGGTTATGTTTGGGTTTCTCTTTTACAATTTTCCCTCGGGACTTGGCCTTTATTGGTTCGCTAATACGGTTATCATGACGATTTATCAAAGAATCTTTACGCGGATGCCAAAACCTGAACACTTGACAGCAGACTAGGTCGATAATGACAAAAAAGATCATTGAAGTTGAGGGCAAGACAACTAAAGAAGCTATAAATAAGGCGCTCCAGATTTTAGGTGCGACGAGAGACAAAGTTGAAATCAAGATCTTATGTGAGGAGTCGAAGGGACTCTTCGGTATGGAAGGTCAAAAACTTGCTAAGGTAAAAGTGACCTTAAAATAATTTTTGTAGCTCGCGATGCGGTAGATTTCCACGTGGAAACGGTATGGCAAAAGTAATATCAGTCTGCAATCAAAAGGGCGGTGTCGGTAAAACGACTACTGCTATAAACGCTGCTACCTATCTGGCAACTTTCGACAAGAAAGTTCTCCTGATAGATCTTGACCCACAGGCAAACGCGACAAGCGGTCTCGGCATCGATAAGAAGAAGGTTGAAAAGAGTTCATACGATCTGCTCATTAACAATGCAGCCATAGAGACAGTAACTACGAAAACAATTATTAATAATTTGTGCATCATTCCCGCAAATGTAGCGCTTACCGGCGCTGAGGTTGAGCTTGTACCGGTAATGTCACGCGAATTTAAACTGAGTAGAGTCCTGGCATCGATTAGAGACACTTATGACTATATATTAATTGATTGTCCTCCTTCGCTTGGCTTATTGACGATTAATGCGCTGGCAGCTTCAGATTCGGTGCTAATACCTATACAGTGCGAATATTATGCTCTCGAGGGTCTCACGCAACTTTTAAGCACCATCAACCTCATCAGAGCTAATCTTAATTCAAAGTTAGAGATCGAAGGCATACTTTTAACGATGGCAGATTTCAGGACCAATCTCACATCAGAGGTTATTAAGGAAGCTAGAAATTTTTTCAAAGAAAAAGTCTATACAACGGTGATCCCAAGAAATATAAAATTGAGCGAAGCGCCAAGTTTTGGCAAACCGATCTACATATATGATAAAAATTCAATAGGGGCATCATCGTATTATAACTTTACTAAAGAACTGTTAGGCGAAAAAATAGCTACAAATGAAATTAAAAGTCAAGAAGTGATTCAACCTACAGAGAACGCAACCGGAGGATGATTTTATGGAAAACAGGGCGTTGGGGAAGGGTATATCTGCGCTGATTCCTGAGGTCGAGAGGGAAGAGCCCACCGGTGAGCGGGTAGCAAACATAGAGGTGGCGCGGGTATTTGCCTCAAAATATCAACCGCGTGAGATATTTAAAAAAGACCGTCTTGATGAACTGGTCAACTCGATCCGGGAGAAGGGCGTCGTGCAGCCCATCCTGGTCAGGGAGACGCCTGAAAATCGTTTTGAATTGATCGCGGGAGAACGGCGGTTACGCGCGGTGAAAGAGCTTGGGCTTGAAAAGATCCCCGCTATTATCCGCCGCGTTGATTCGAACGTCAATCTTTTCGAGCTTTCACTGATCGAGAATATACAACGCGAAGGATTGAACGCGATCGAAGAGGCGCACGCGTACCAACGGCTCATGGAAGAATTTAAATTTGACCTCGATGGCATCGGCAAGGCGGTGGGCAAAGATAAGACATCGGTCTCCAACACGATGCGTCTTCTGAAACTGCCGGCCAAGATCCAGGAATACATCAGTTCAGAAGAAATATCGATGGGGCACGGCAAGGCGCTTCTCTCGCTCGATAACCAGCGGGAGCAGCTCAAGATATGTTCAAAGATCATCAAGACAGGTCTTTCAGTGCGGGAGACGGAACGGCTTGTCAGCAAACGTCTGGCGGGACCGACGGGGAATCAGGCGCAGCAGGACCAGGATGTCGCCGCGCTTGAGGAAGAGCTGCGTCGGGCGCTCGGCACGCGCGTGAAGATTTTGCACGCCGGGAAAAAAGGCCGGATCCAGATCGATTATTTTTCACTCGACGAGCTCGATCGTCTGCTGAGTGTTTTAAGAAAAGCGGCGGTGTGAGCAGAGCGCTACAAGAGGAGACGAAGGAATGGTCCAGAAGACGCTAGTGTTGATAAAGCCCGACGGGCTGACGAAATCGTTGACCGGAAATATCCTGACCCGGCTCTCGGAGACGAAGCTTGAGATCATCGCGGCGAAGATGGTCAAGGTATCGAAAGAACTGGCCGAGGCGCATTACGGACAGCTCAAAGACAAACCGTTCTTCGGCGAGCTCATCAAATACCTGACGGGCGAGATGCATAACCGCAAGAAGGTCATGGCGATGGTTTACTGGGGCGAGGACGCGATCAAGAAAGTGCGCGATATCGCCGGCGCTACGAACCCGGAAGAGGCGAACCCCGTCACGATCCGCGGCCAGTACGGGCGCATCACGACGAAGGGTCTCTATGAAAATGTGATACACGCCTCATCCAGCGAAGGCGACGCCGAAAACGAAATAAAGCTCTGGTTCGATCCCGACGAGATCATTGAAGAACTTTATCCGACGAAGGTCGTCGAGATCAAGAGCGTGACCAAGCGCGTATGGGGAGATCGATGATCAGGTCGATGACCGGTTTCGGCCGGGGCGCCGCGAAAGGAAAATACGGGACGTTCAAAGCCGAGATCAGGTCGGTGAACCATAAATTTCTCGAGCTGAGCGTCAAGATGCCCGAGACGCTCTCGCTCTTCGAGGATAAAGCGCGCGAAGTCACCGCCGGATCGATCAAGCGCGGCAAGGCATATCTCTCGGTCTTTCACGACGACGGCGTTTCAAGCGCCGACAAGATCGTCGTCGACGAGAAGATCGCGCGTTCTTATTACCAGCAGCTGATGGGGCTCAAAAAAAAGATAAACGCCGAGGGGTCGATCAGGCTCGACCAGATCATCATGCTCCCGGGCGTTATCAAATACGAACATAAAGAGATAGCGCCGGCGAAATTGTGGCCGTTCGTCGCTGAGGCGCTCGCGAAAGCGCTGCGTGATCTGAACGGGTTTCGCGATAAAGAAGGACGGGCGATCCTTACCGATCTCAAGACGCGCGTCAAGATCATGCGCGCGGCGACCGCCGTTATCCAGGAACGCTCAAAGATCAACGTGAAGGCCTATCGCGCCCGTCTTAAGACATCGATCGGCGAGCTCTCGAAGACCGAGACCGCGGGTTTCGATAAAGGGCGCCTCGAGCAGGAAGTCGCGCTCTACGCGAAGAACTCTGACATTGCCGAGGAGATAACCCGGATATCGGCCCATCTCGACAATCTGCTCGATACGCTGGCGGATGATCCCGAGCCGGGCAAGAAGATCGATTTCATCGCCCAGGAACTGAACCGCGAGATTAACACGGTCGGATCAAAGGCGAGCGATTTCAAGATCGCGCAGAAGGTTATCCAGGTCAAGAGCGAGATCGACAAGCTCAGAGAGCAGGCGAAGAACATTGAGTAAGCGGGCGAAATTATTTATCGTTTCCGCGCCGAGCGGTTCCGGCAAGACGACGCTCTGCACACGCCTCCTGGGCGCACGCATGGGGCTGACGGATTCGATATCGATGACGACGCGGCCGCGCCGGTCGGGCGAGACGGACGGTAAAGATTATTTTTTCGTCTCGGAAAAAGAATTCAAGGCGCGCATACGCCAGCAACGTTTTCTCGAGTGGACGCGGACCTACGGATGGTATTACGGGACGCCGGCGAAATTTGTCACTGATATCCTCGCGCGCGGGGATGATGTACTGCTCTCGATCGACGTCAAGGGCGCGATGAACGTCAAGAGATTGCTGCCCGGGACGATACTCATTTTTATCGTGCCGCCCTCGATCGGCGCGCTTAAAGAGCGGCTGACGAAGAGGAATTCAGACGGGCCGGGAGAGATAGCGAAACGGCTCACGCGGGCCCGCCGCGAATTGACCTACGCCGGGAAGTACGATTATTGCGTAGTGAATGACCGGATTGAAAAGGCGCTCGGCGCGCTTAAGGCGATCATTACGGCCGAGCGGTGCAGAGTGCCCAAAAGATAAAGAAAGACGGGGGGTTATGGTCTACATCGAAATGGAAAAACTGTTGAAAAATACCGGGTCTCGTTATAAGCTGGTGATCCTGGCGTCACGGCGCACGCTCGAATTGAGCGAGGGCAAGCCGAAGCTCGTCGATCTGCCCGGCGTTTCGAAGCTGGCGCTGATCGCGCTTAAGGAGATCGAGGAAGGCAAGATCGGTCTGCGCATCACCACGCCGGGAAAAGTTTCGAAGGAACCCGTCGCGGAGTAATCTATGGCGCCGAAGAAGACCATTCTCCTGGGCGTAACGGGTTCGATAGCCTGCTATAAGGCGGCCGATATCGTTACCGCGCTGGTCAAAAAAGGACATGACGTCACGGTGGTCATGACGAGGGACGCGGAAGAGTTCGTTGCGCCGCTCACCTTCCAGACGCTCTCGTCGAACAGGGTCTATACCGATATGTTCTGCGTGCCGGAGGAATGGGACGCGAAACATGTTTCGCTGGCAAAAAAGGCAGACTTGATTGTGATCGCTCCGGCAACGGCGAATATCCTGGGGAAACTCGCCGGCGGGATCTGTGACGATATGCTCACCTGCACGGTAGCCGCTTCCGAGGCGCCGGTGCTGATCGCCCCGGCGATGAATGACGTGATGTACCGGAACAGGATCGTGCAGGAGAATATCGGGAAGCTGAAAAAAAGCGGTTATTCGTTCATCGGCCCGCGCACCGGGAGACTCGCCTGCGGTTATGAGGCGCTCGGGTGTCTCGCCGAGGTCGGCGACATTATACAGCAGATAGAAAAATTACTGTAAATCCGGCGACGTAGGCAAGTGGCTAAGCCGAGAGTCTGCAAAACTCTTATTCAGCGGTTCGAATCCGCTCGTCGCCTCCACTTTTGATCTTTGAGGGAACCGGCAATTTTTTTCGTGATATAAGCGCGCAAAACGTTTATAATAGTTCGGTTATATGATAGATTGCCGGGATGTCGGAATTGGTAGACGATGAGGCCTTAAAAGTCTCTGGGCGTCAGCCCGTGTGGGTTCGAGTCCCTCTCCCGGCATTATCATTACGTGAAACAATTCGCATGTGGTGCCAGGGGCTCAGGCAATGCGCACCTGTCACAAGCTTATTTTTCATATGAGTTCTTTCGAATACAAGATATCCTCCTTTAAGGAGGGATGATTTTTTAAAGAAGGGAACTTCGTTCCCTTCTTTAAAAGAGTTAATTTTTCGTGTGGTGACCGTTAATCCGGTAAGGAGGGGGATCCCCTGAAGGGGGAACCCCGTTCCCCCTTCAGAAAAAGCCGGAAGCGTGATTTCACAGCGAGACAAAAGGCT
>JBAWYO010000010.1:0-20356 GCA_037143495.1 Candidatus Omnitrophota bacterium
CGGTAGTACCGTCCCGATACATATACTCGGTGATCAGCTCGCGGGTGACGAGATTACGCAGAGCGTCCGCCTCAGCATCTGCAAGAACAACTTTTTTGGCCAGTTCAACGTCCTTTTTAATGAAAGAATCGATCGCGTCCCGCACCATCGCCTGGGCAATCAGCGAAAGCTTCGGGATATCCACGAGCGGCTTGAGGAGCGGCTTTTCAACGATCTCTAAAACGCGCTGCGCGATGTCGACCGCGAGATCAGCGATGCGCTCGAGCTCGGCGTTGATCTTCATGCCGGTCGTGATGAAACGCAGGTCGCCCGCCATCGGCTGGTAGCGCGCGATCAAGTCAATGCACTTCTCATCTATCTCGAGCTCGAGCTGGTCGATCTTATCATCAGTGGCGACTACGCCCAAAGCCTCTTCCCTGCTGCGGTTCTTAAGCGCCTCAACTGAACGATGTATCGCTTCCTGCGCCATGATCCCCATCTTCAGAAGCGCTTTATGTAATTCTGTTAATTCTTCATCAATGTGCCGTTCCATATAGTCATCTCCTTCTGTTAATCACTCATTGCACTCTTCGTTGATATGGGCGCTCTAAAGGCAGTCGGGCCCCATCCTCGGCTTACCGCTACATACCCACCGTTCCTTATGAAAGCAGCAACGTCTCAGCCGTTCTTTTGTATGCGCTTATCCCGGGGTAAGCCTGCGGGCGGAACCCGCCTGCCTTTTCAGCTGACCCTCTAACCTTCTCTAGCGCTCTGATACTTTGACGCTCTGACGCTTCTTTGCTGTAAAACCAGGCCCGAGTGCATCAAAGAGCGCCTGCGCTTTATCTAAAGTCTCCTGGTATTCCGCTTCCGGATCAGAATCCGCCACGATGCCGCCGCCTGCCTGAAAATACACTTTTCCCCTGCGCGCGATAAAAGTACGTATCGCGATATTCAGGTCCATCGCGCCGTTAAAACCGATATACCCTAAAGCTCCGGTATAGACGGATCTTTTGGTCGGCTCCAGCTCGTCAATGATCTCCATTGAGCGTATTTTGGGAGCGCCGGTGATCGAACCGCCGGGAAAGCACTGCATGAGGCAATCAACCACGTCGACATCTGCCCGCAAGCGACCCGTGATCGTCGATACCAGATGATGTACGGTCGCATACTGCTCGGAGACCATCGATTCCGCGAGCTCTATCGACCCATATTCACATATCCGGCCAAGATCATTGCGCTCAAGATCAACGATCATAATATGTTCGGCGCGATCTTTCGCGCTTGCGGCAAGCTCATCGATCAATTCGCGATCTTCCGCACCTGTCCTCCCCCGCTGCCGCGTACCCTTGATCGGCCGGGTTTCGACGACCCGGCTCTTCGCGTCGACTTTAAGGAACCGCTCAGGCGATGAGCTGATGATCTGCGCCTCACCGCAATCAAGATATGCCGCGAAGGGCGCCGGATTAATGGCCCGCAAGCGTTCATAGAGCTCAAAAGGCTCGACCGTCAGCGGCGCTTCGAACCGCTGCGAAAGATTCACCTGATAGATATCGCCGTTACGAATATACTCCATCGCCTTACGCACCGCGGCGATATAGGATTCTTTGAGAAAATTGGAGGTGACCTCGTGAGAGCCCGATTCGCTCGTGATACTGTGTAACAAGGGGGGATTTTCAGACGTAGTCCGGCAACCTCCCCTTATATCCAACCGTATCTTATATGTCCGGCCCTGCGTATGATCAACCGCTACGATATCATCATAAAATCCGACCCATATATCCGGTATCTGGATATCATCGATCGCCGTCGACGGTAATTCCTCCAGGAAATGGCAAAGATCATACGAAAAATACCCTACCGCGCCTCCGAGGAATGGTATTTCATCATGATGGTCCTGATTCGCGTATTTTTTCAGGAGCTCTTGCAACATCAAGAACGGATTTCCGATTACTCTTTTAACTGGTGACTGGTGACCAGTGACTGGTGACCTCTCAAAAATTTCCACCAGCCTTCCCTTGCTCTTTACCACGAGAAAGGGCTCCGCCCCCATACATGAGAATCTTCCCCTGCCGCAGTGATCCATACCGCTCTCGAGAAAAAAAGCTTCTGCCCTATTCTTGAACATGCTCTCGAATAGCTCTTTCGGCGCGGCTGCATTTTTGATCTCTTCGATATGATACATAGGCGAGTTCATTATATAGTCTATGGCGGGGATTCTCAAGAAGAAAAGGGGGTATGCTCAATCAAAACGGTCGCACTTTTCCGGCAGTCTGGGTTCTGCGGTCGCGATAGGGCCAAGGACGCATGACGCATATATCAGCGTTGTACGTCCGTAGCTCGTCCGGCAATAAACCGCTTTTTGCCGGGACAGAGCTGACAAGCAGTCCCTCCACAACGGTCCGGGCGACCGTTTCGGCAAGCGCTATGATACCGGGGCAGCTTATCGGGTGGTTGGGATATCCGAGATCCGTTCCGTCTTGCCGGTGACGGAGGGCGTAGTCAAGTTCGGTGATGATGGTTTCCATTGTCGGGAGATCGGACATGTTCAGTAATTTCTCCCAGCTCTTTTCCGGCATATCATATGCCGCGCACATATCGGCGGCAATGCCTTCGAGCAGCATGCGAAGATCATCGCGGGTATACGCGGGGTTGATGATCGTCTCATACGCGCAGAGGAGGCTCAGCTGAAATACCTGATCGCGTATGACCCGCGCGAGTGTGCGCGCGGTAAATCCGGCAGGCCCGGCCTTCGCCATATGTTCGGGGCTTACATCATACACCTCTCCGCCCGCTCGGTCGTTCGCGTAATCGAAGAGCCCGATGACCCTTATCATTCCCGCAGGTTGAAACTCTGCGTTGTATTGCAGATTCCTGCTGACCGAATGGTACATTTTGCAAAGCCCGGTATACCCTCTGCCGAGGTCAACCATCTGTCTCAGCTGAAGTATCGTATGCCTATTCCATTGCCGCAGGGTCGCGGCGCTTATCCGACGGTCCTTCCACGCAGGCGGGTAACTGAGGACCTCGTCACGATCCGGGACATGATAGATGAGCATGCGCACCGGCGTACCGGAGAGATCGATCATGCAAAGGCGGGCACCGGATCCGGGATAGATACTGTTAAGCATTGCCGCCTCTTCCCTGACGTCCCGTAATCGTTCATCGGAGACATCCTTGTAAAAGGTGGCCCCCGGCCCCGATGCGTCATCAACGACATAGGTACGCCCTGCGCGTCTTTGGTATGCCGGCATCGGCACCGGCCCTTCGGCGGATACGGCGATAGGTTCAAGCGCGCCCCACCCGATGGGAACGATCCGGTCGCTCTCCGGGCCTTGCACAAATTCGATGAACCTTCTATGCGCAAACGAATAGAGATAATTAAGTCTGGTGTGATATGCGGCAATATCAGAGTGATGCCGGGCAAAGAGTGCCCATGCCTTGCCCAAAGAACCGGCAAGTCCCGCCGCAACGGCGTCACAGCAAGCCTGTCTAACCGATAAAACCTTATCTTCTCGAAGCCCCGCGACCAACGCCTTGCGTACATCTTCATATTCGGCCGCCGCGGGAGCAAGAATCATCGCACAGGCCTTGCGGACCGACCAGTGCGGATCATTGATAAGCCTATTGAGAAGAACTGTGCGCACATGTTCATGTTGCATGAGCATGCCGGCGAGGGCGTTGATGCAATGTTTACGCACTGAAGGATCATGATCTGACATAAGTCTGTCGCATACCGCAATACACGCATCTTCATGCATTACAAATGCGGGCTCGAGAGCCTCCACACAAACCTGACGGACCACCTGTTCCGGGTCGGCCACCAGAGCCTCTGTCAACGTCGATCGGACATCTCTGTCGGCAGCTGCTACTTGCTTAAGTATACGAGCGCATCTTTGACGAACCAGAGAGCTCCCGTTTGTCTTTAACGCGGCGCACACCGCTTTTCTGGCGTCAGCGTCAGTCGCAAGCGCGGGCTCGAGAGCGATAACATAGGCTGCGAGCACATCTCCTTTCAACCTTCCTTTTTCAACCCGTCTGATGAAAAAGCGGCGGATACTGCCGGAACGCACGGTTGCCGGGGCGATGACATGGGCACAGGCAAATAGTACCCGATAATTTTCCTGTCCGCCTCGTACCAGCACTTCACGAAGCGCTTCGCGCACGTCGTTGTCAGTCATCACCGCGGAGGCAAGCGCGTTTGCGCAGATCTCGCGCAACTCCGCGTCATTTTTTCCTTCCTTAAGAATGCGCGCAAAGGTTCTTCTGATACCCCGGTTATACGCGACCATAGGAGCCAGGGCATCGGCGCAGGCTTGGCGAACCGGCAAATTCTTCTCGGTGTCGTCGGCGAGAACGCGACGCAGCGCCGTACGTGCGCTCCTATGTCTTGTAATAACCCGCGAAAGGGCCGTGGCAGCGATCACGCGCCTTGATCCATCCCCTGTCTTACTTTTAAGCGTCCGGAGAAAATCCTCGCGAACACGCCGGTCATCCATCATCAGTGAGAAGAACAACCGGTCATGGACCGCATTGACAACCGGACCCGGGTCAACTATAAGTTTACACCGGAATACTTCGCGCACATCCTCACCTTCGGTAATAACCGGTGCAAGGGCCCGTGCGCAAGCTATACAAACTGACTCATATGCGGCACTCTTGAATTTATTACACAACGCCGCCCTGACATCCGGATGCTGCATGACCGCGGGTGCAAGCGCATCGGCGCAGGCGCTTATCACTCCTTCATCCTTGTCCGTTTTAAGCCCCGCGATCAATGCCGCGGGCGGTTCTTTGCCCCCCACCACAACCAGGGCCAGCGCATTGGCGCATGCACAACGTATATCCCTATCATAGTCTTCCAGCAGTATTTTAGACAGCTCGGTACGTATATATTCGTGTTCATCCGCGGCGAGTCCGAGAGCCTCCGCACAGGCCTTACGAACCAATGGGTTTTCTTTGATCATCGCCAATCTGGCAAGTAGGGCAACGCGGGCATCTTCATGCGCAGCGGCCGCAACATTCAGAATATCGGCGCAGGTCGTGCGTACGGTCGCACTTTTGTCGTGCGCAAGTCCAGCGATGACCGCGCTACGGGCGTCTTGGTCATCGCTGACCAACGGCGCAAGCGCATGGGCCGCCTCCTGCCGGACGTCGGGATGTATATCGACCCGCGTCAATATCCCCTCGATCCGCGCCTTCACGCCGGGCAGGTGTATCCAGAGCATCCCCAGGCGGGCGTACGAGGCCAATGACCGGGAGGTATTCTCCGTGTAGAGCGTCTCAAAAAGTTCCGTGACCGCTTTTGTACCTGAGAGGTCAGGCAAGCGATCCTTGAACGCCAGCGGACGCAGGACAGCCGAGCCAGCAAGCGGCCTTACAGGGACAGGCGCCGGAGACGCGAGAATGCCCATGATACGCTCCAGCTCGCTTATAAGTACGTCAAGAACGCCACCCCGCTTCTCCTCTGCGTCATATTCAGCGTCGGACATGGCTATGGCGGCATACTCCGTGAAGGCAACAAACATGGCATTGAGCGTCTGTAGCGAGACTGTCTCCCTCAGCTTCTCAGCTTCGGAGCAAGCGCCGGCACAATAGGTGGCCAGCATATCGCAGAGCGAATATATATCATCCCGCGACAGACATAATCGATCGGTTGACATAACCTGCTTGTTGTCAATCCTCAACTTCCTGTCAGAGCTTGCTATGCTGTATACCAGCCTTCTCCGGCGGATGACCGGCTCATCCAAGGAACTATAACCCTGCGGCGTTATCGTATCGACATCGAAAAAGACCGGCTCCCCGTCTTTTTCGCGAATCATAACCTGACAGAGGTCCAGATCGCCGTGAAAATAGCCGTGGTCCACAAAGACTTCTTTGAATCTCCTGACGACCCTCAGCATCAGATCAGGCGCATTCCGGACAAGATCCCGCCGTTCCTTTCTCGCGGCACCGGGCAAATGCTCCAGCCGGCTTTTCATCGTTTCCCCATTGATAAATTCCGTTACGATCCCCTGCCCCTCCAGTTCTTCAAGGTCCCCGCCGAAATATGTTGATTCCGCAAGATCCACATAGCCGACCAATACCGGCAGATTGCGGTTATTATTGCCGGGATTCAAGTCCTGTAAAAACTTTTTGGTGGGAACTATATATGTTTCACAGCGGTCTTGTGAAAGAGCGAATTTTATCACGTAAACACCGCCGGGGCGCAGCATGACCCCGTTCGGCAACATCATAGGAGGACGGCCACGCCGGTATTGAAATGAAAGAACTCTGGAAAGCCCGGAGCGTCGGCCATGAGCATTAAACTCCGTCAAATGTTCCAAGAACACAAAATCATCAATGTTCAGCAAAGGAACTGTATCCTGTATCCGTTCTCCCCGCGCCAGCGGGCGCAAGGCTCCGCAACCCGTTTCCCGCAACAACGCTGTGGATGCCACGGTGCCGGCTCCGGCAGCAGGCGCCGGCCCCATCCCGGCAAGGAGCGCCCGCGCCGCCGCGATACGTCCGTCGATATCCTTCAAAAGCGCTTCGCGGGATACAATGACCGTCTCGCCGGGAACGCCCGCCTCCCTAAAGACGAAACCTTGATCGGTCAATATCGTGTACCCATCGCTCGTATGCGTCAGGTCGTGATTGATGAATTCGATACCGCCGATGAGCAGCGTCTGACGCGGCGTATGAGCGAAATGCACGCCATTGGCGTCGATCGCATCCTCAAAGGTATCGGCAAGCTCGCGGTTCACCCGGGGCGCAGGAAGCACCGTAAACCCAGTGACCCCATATTTCATCGCAAGCTGCTCAAGTATTTTTTTGCTATGAACGCTCCCCGCCTGCGCTTGAGCATCCGTTGCGATGAGCCAATCGATCCATCGTTTGCGGATCGTGCCTTTATCCCACTTCGTATGCTCCTGAAGGTATGTGAAGACCCCGTCGCGCGCGGCGGGGGCGATCTCCACTCTGATCACGATCTTATCGAACCATTCGGGCATACGCACCCCGATCAGCGGACGCGCCCGCTCGAAGATATCCGCTACGCTCTTGCGATTGGCTTCGAACTTAAAAAAATGTGCATTATCTTTCATCCCCCTCTGGATCTTTTTCCAGGCGCGATCGAGCTCTGCGAGGCCTTGAGTCTCGATCGACGGACGCCCGTTCTCATCAAGGACAAAACCGGCGTGCACATTCAGATATCCGAGCTGATCATAATGAAAGAGCGCATATCGCTCCGCTATCGTCCGCGCAAATCTGACGGGGTTGATCCGTTCGCTTTTTAACTCTTTGAGTAGTTCCGCGCCACCGTCCTGGACCAACCACTGCTGCGCGCGCTGTAATTGGAGCAGTTCTTCGGCATTGCCGGTGCCTCTTTCAAGCTCACTGATCCTCGTGTGTATCTTCTTGCAATAATGCTCCAAGTCGCGGCGCCCATGAAAGTACCTTTTGATGATCGGCGCGACGTACGCATCCAGCAGCATCGTCCTGATGATCATCGCCTCATGGTTCCCGATGCAGAATACGGCCCGCCCCGGGAGTATCCAATAGAGGCCGCCATACTGTTTTTTATCGATCGTCATCCCCTCGAACATCGCTCTATAAACGCCTGAATTGTTCTTCCCCCGGGTATACGCGTCCCCGAGCATAACAACGCCGTCGATCGCGCGCCGCGCCGCCGCGACCACCAGCTCTTTGAGAACCCTCGCTCTCCCATGCTTATCGCCGAGGATCGCGACGCGCTTCCTATGCGGATCGGTAATGACAGCGCGCGCTTGCGTCAGCCGCTCGATGCGGCGGATAAGCAGGGCTGCTCTTCGCGCATCATGCGCGCCAGAACTTACCGCTTGCGAGCGCTCGTCGCGCGCCATGGGACGTAAGAGATCGCCCGCGGACCACCCTCGTTCTCCCGCCCCTACGACCGCTGCCAGCGCGATCATAAATACCGCTATGAGTTTTATGGATTTTCTAAACACAGGATTCCTCGTGTAAATCTAGCGAGAATTCTTGAAAGAGCGGCTCAGGCTGTACCCACAATTCGTCAGACGGGATATGCTCTACCGCTCTAACCTGGTTCATGCGCGTTATGCATTCGACGGCCCGTTCTTGCGCTACGTCATAGATCTCATGTACTATCTGCTGCGCGTCAGCGCTCGTCATATTGCCGAGAGCAAAACGCGCGAGGATCCAATATACGGCTGCGGCCCTGTCAGGTTTGTATTCCTGCGCGAGTTCGGCCGCCAATCTCCCGATGAGCTGCGTATCAGAAGGCGCTTCCCTGATCCCTGCCGAGGTCAAATGCCGCGCACATATATCGAAAGCATCGGCCGGTTCCGGAAAAGATTTTATATCTACATCGCGCAGCGCCCCTGTCGCATACATCCAAAACCTCCTGCGAAGCTCTTTATTCGCATGAACAAGCCCCCAGGGTATGATAACGATGCCGCGATCGCGATACTCTTTTGCTCCGGGCGCGCACGGCTCAAATTGGTCTGCGGCTATATCGACGATGAAATCGACGCCGGCGATAGTACAAACAATAAAGGTGTGATAACTGACAAAACTGGACCCTACGCTCGGGTACCATACATCCATAGTTTCGTTCCCGTCCGCGCCAAGATATCGGCTCGGGTGAAAGGGGGATGTCGGCCTATTCCGTTCAATGCGCCTGACCTTCAGATCCGCGCCTCCTTTATCGAGAACTTCCATCAGGCGCGCGGCATATTCATGGCACTTGTGCGGCCAGCGGTCGGTCTCCCGCTTGAATTGTCGGCGGAGAGTTTCTATGTGAGGAATAAGGGCGGTAAACCGTCCGACCTGATCCTGTTGCTCATCGCTCAGCCTGGAAACCGACAATTCCTTCTTTACTATTCTGACCATCTCATCATGGAATCCGTCCCTTTCGGCATGAGTAAAGACCAGGAACTCGCCGTCATAGACGACCGGTACGCCCTCAACAAGAAACGAATGGGTATGGCTTTGATCATATGCCGCCGGCCGCAGGAGATCATCGATACGCAGGCCATCGTCGACCAGCAATGAGTTTTTTGCCGTTGACCGATAGCCATCTGCCCACGCCAGCGCGGCAAAGGCGATCATAAATACCGCTATGAGTTTTATGGTTTTATCGTTCATCGCTTTTATTCTTTGATGTTCTTATATCTGATCAGCCGGCCTTCTTACATCGTTGAGATCGGACAACGGCGTACGGACTTCGAAGACGCCGGTCTTATTTCTGGAACCAACGTCTTTTATAGTTATGCTATCGCCATCCCTCGATATGATCACATGCTCTTTACTGACCGCGGCGCCGAACCTGAATCGTCCCTGATGATACTTTCCCAGAAGTACTGCTTTCTTGTTGTGGAGCGCTTTAAAACCATTCACCGGCTCAGCCAACCGTGTCCAATCACCGCAGAAAACGCTCGGTTGTATAATGACATAGGCGACATCTTTATTAAATTTGAATGCCCGGGACCCCTGCAAGGTAGTCGCTTCCCTCCTCACCCTCAAAGGCTCAGGGAGATCATCCACTTTAGCGATGATCAGTTCGGCGCTGCCATAGGCAGGATCGTCGCTATCTACCAGCCTCACGCGTATCGGACCACGATACGGTATCACTCGTGTATCATTTTTTAATGAAGCGGTTTGCGTTACATTCGTCTGCACGCCGCTTACCCATTCTTTCACGGCACGTTGTTTCATAATATCGTCCAGGTCTATCTTTGCCGCTTTTAAATAAGGCTTCAGCCCCATCCTCTCGAGCTCCTCTCGCGCCCTGGAGGGATCAGCGGCGGTCTCGAGTACCTTCAGGACACCGGCACCTATCCCGTAGGCATCGTCAATAACGCGCTCTTGCGCGCGCTCAGCGAACATATTCACGGTGAGTGAAAATCCCGGTGGTGTATGTCCTAAGTGTATAAAATTAAGAAAATGTACCGCGATCGCTTTTTCATAATGACCATCCGCGAGTTCAAGTTGCATCTGTGTCAGACACTTTTGTTCCTGAGCGGTAAGCTCCCTGCCAAGACGCGCTCTGGTCAATAGAACGACGCGCTGGGCGCACACCGCGGCTTTTTGCCAGACCGGTAGCGCCCGGTCAGCTTCGCCGGTCCCTTCCAGGGCAAAAGCCTCGCCGATGGCGTCCTGCGCTGACCTGTACTCGTCCATGAGAGCCCACCAGCTCTCCAGAGCTCTCGTTGCGGGAAACCATCCTGCTTCCCTAAAAAAATTCTCTACCGCGGTCTTCGTCATCGGCGTGTATGTGAGACCATGCTGATTCTTTAAGGCTACCAGTTCGAGTATGAGTGTGGGGGTCATCTTATTTTCCGCATCGTCGATATCCGAAAAACCGACCGTTCTTTTCGCGAGGTCGAGCTCTATTTCTAATGGCCTGGCTCTATCCAGCGTCGCATCGGCACCTCCCGTAACGGTACGCCGGCAAAGGAACGGGTTTCGCTCAAATACCGAGAGCGGCCGCAAAGCTCCATCGGCGGTCACCAGCTCATGACCGATCGACCGTTCTCCCGTGAACATCGACCGGTATCTCACCGACAGCACCGGCACCGCCAGCGCTACCAGAACTACCGCCGTGATTTTTATTTTTCTATTGGTCATATTCATCTCCGTCGTTTTTTGCTCTTTGGTTTTTAATTTTTAATATCTCAATTCTCCCGCTTCTCTAAATTTGCTCAAGCACTTTGCGACTCAACCCTCCGCTGAGCGTATTCAAGACACGCGCACCAAGAAGCTTTATGGTTCTCATAAAGCGCGCTTTGGGCCTCTGCACATACGCGCTACTGTTGGCCAATACTAGTCGATTTCTTTCTGCGCGCTTCGCTTCCAGATCAAGAGTCAAATATCCTTCGCGAACAAAGCCGATTTCTTTTAATATTTTAGTTGTTTTGTGACCCTCTGAATTATCGACTGATTTGATCACGCGAACACGCATATTATCTTCTGCCCACCGGACCGCCTCAACGCAGAGACCAGGGCCTATCCGCCGTCCACGAAACGCGTCCCGAACAAATAAAGGACCAAGCCAACCCGTCCCATCGTTATCAATAAATAAACGTAACCAACCGACAACACGGTTATGAGCGTAAGCAGCGATGATAATCCCCTTCTCGCCCTGCGACCTCATGATCTCTTGGACATCATCGTGAAAATCGGCAATCTTCCGGGCGGCTTCTTCAGCGGTCTGAGGACGCGCGCTGACCTCTATATCCTTCAAATATTCTCTCTCAAAAAGATCTCCGATCTCTTTGATATCACCGAAAGAAGCATGAGCAATGGTAACCGGACCACCCAACAGTTTACTATTCACCTCTCCTGCGGGGCGTTCATCCAGCGCCAGCGGGCGCAGAACGTCGCTCACACTGCCGGCCCGCCCCATCGTCGATATCCTGCTGCCGGCGATCGGATGAACATCGCTCCATCGATACACCTGGTCGGGACTCGCCCGTTTATCATCATAAAAAATACCAACCCCTTCCGTCGATGCGAGAACGGTTGCCGGTGAATGGAGCTCACTCCCGTCCTCAAGAACAACTTCGCGCCTCAGCGACACCGATATGCCGATACTATCGATGGTGATATCTTTCGATGAGCGCAAGGCCTCATACGCATGCCACGCCAGCGCTTCGGGATCAGCGTACGAAGGCCCCATATCTGATTCCGTTCCTATCGTTTTCGCGTGAGGGCAGAGAATAATCTTTATCGTATGTGCTTCGGCTTGCTGCAGGCCTCTTACTTTTCGTATAAGATCGCCCATCACATGCCACCAACCGGGCAAGGCGTGTTGCATCCACAAATATTTCTTCCCGTTACGCTCCCAGGTCACTGCTGTCGACGTGCAGAAATCATACTTATCTACTGAACCGAGAACAACTCTCCCGCCCTCGGAGATCGGGACATCGCCTGAGTCTGAGGAGGCCTGAACATTCATATACAAAACGCCGTCTGCCCCTGAGACCCTGCCATGATCCCGCGACAGATCATAATGGGGGATAAAACCGGAGGCGCGGAATCTGCGGTCCAACTCACGATACAACGAGGTAAGCTCTTGAGGTACGGCATAGGCCTCGGCGCCGCGATCCGCGCCGGATTCATGCAGGAGTACGACACGATTACTTTCCCCGATCGCCAGCGGACGCAATACCGCTTCTTCAACCGCGCTTCTTCCCCCCACAGAGTGCGCGCCAGCAGGAAGCTCACAAGGCTTAAAAGAGTCCCACGCAACAGCTCTATTTAAATGCGCGAGATGATCCTCATAAAGAACGGCGACGCCTTCCCGAGCTCCGATCACGGTCGTCGACGGCGATACTTCTTTCCCGGTCACATCAATAACACTTTCTTTGCTGGCGACTTCAACCGCCACGGCATTGCCGAAGTATTCTTTTATTTCGTCGACGCTCTCGCTTTGCTTGACCGGAGATATAAAGTTCAACTCAGCCATAAAGCTGGCGGAGTTCGAATGAAGAAAAAGTTTTATATTGCGGGCTCCCTTCCCCGCCAATCGCGCAATCTTTGATTTGAGCGATCTTTTAAACGACCACCATGCGGGAATCGAATGCTCATGATTGATAAACATTTTTCCATCCTGCTCCCAACAGAGTATCCCCGAAATACAATAATTATAACCCTTGGACCCGAGAACAACCCGCCCACCGACAGGGATCTCTATATCGTCCGACCGGCTTCCCGCTTCAACATTAACGAACCTCGTCCCCGCGGCATCGGTAAATTCATTAATGCCTCGCCATGAAGATTTGAATTCCAGCGCTTTATACTGTGAAGCAAGATGCAGGAGATCTGCCGCCGCGACCGGCGAGCCGCCATGCCGCTCGTACGCCGCGAGCGGACGCAACACATCCGCCATCGCCTGCGTCACCAGGAAGATTATTCCACCAACCAGTAGTATGATTTTAAGCTTCTTATTATTCATAGTATTGTGTGCTTAATAAATATTTTAAGTAACAAACCATAAAAAAATCTCCCCCATCTTTGCTCCCTTATGGTATAAGTATATCTTAACGATGTGACATAGTCAAGCAAGACAAACAAACTTTTTTATATGCTAACTACAAGAGCCCCAATGCCTGTTTGATAGCCCCTTTGTCAAAACCGACGATAATTTTTCCGTCAATATCGATCTGCGGAACGCCCATCTGCCCCGAGCGTGCGATCATCGCCTGCGCAGCTGCCTGGTCCTGCGAGACATCGACATCGCTATATTGGATATTGTTCTGTCGAAAAAATTCCTTTGCCATCCTGCAGTACCCGCACGTCGGCGTGCTATAGATCGTTACCTGATGAGCCATATGAACCTCCTCTTATGCTGCAATTCGACATTCCAATTTTTACGGGTGGCGCGGCAATCCCGGTGAGCAGGACGTAAAAATCTCTTTTTAGCTTGGTCTTCTGCCGAAGGCAGAAGTAAAAAGAGATTTTTCCGAGCGACTGCCTGCCGCAGGAGCAGGCAGGAGCGGTCCAGCGAACCGATTGACGCGACAGGTCCCGTAAAAATAATTACCTAAGGCTCGCCCCGAATTTGAACGCCTTCTCCCGCAATCCGCGCTTTCCGCGGGCCTCATCTTTCGCCTCAAGCCCCTCAACCAGCATCTCATCGGCGTACGCAATACTCATCGTTTTAAACCAGGCCTTCAAGACGATGATCGACCCGGTAAAAGTATTCTTCGCCCCGGTACTCGCCGCGACCAGTATCGCGCCGGCGCGGCGCTTCTTCGCGATCTTATCATTGACGAGCTTCTTCTTCAAAATGTATTTCCGCGACCAGAGAGCCTGGCAGCGATCGATCACGCACTTAAGCTGGCACGGAAGCCCCTGAAAGTAGATCGGGCTCGCGACCACGAGCGTCTCACACGCGAGAAGCTCTTTGTAGAACGCCTGCATATCGTCCTTAATAACGCATCTGCCCGTCTTAAAACAGGCGTGGCAGCCATTGCAGGGGGCGATCGTCAGGTCATCGAGTACGATCTTTTTTACGCCGTCCCGGGAACCATTAAGCGCCGAGATCGCTTCATCGAGAAGCGTTTCGCTGTTGCCGTTTCTTCGCGGACTTGCCGCGATCACCAGGATCTTTTTCATGGTTTATTTTAAAAAAAATCTTACCTTGTTACTTTTTAAGAAGTATTTTACTCGTACTATATCCTACCACGAATATCTCATTTTTATCAACGTTCACCTTGTCGTATATCCTGCCGTTGATATCAATAAAACATGAAAGACCTGTGTTCGCCGCGCGAACGACCGGCACCCTGTTCTCAACGGCCCGGAAGACCGAAGCCGCGGCATGCTGATACGGGGCCGCCGTCTTCATGAACCACGCGTCATTGGTGATATTGATTAAAAAATCGGCGCCCTGCTGCACGAATTTTTTTGAAAGTTCCGGAATAACGTCTTCAAAACAGATCATTACCCCGAATTTTACTGGTGCCTGGTGCCTGGTGACTGGTGACCTCATAATAATGCATCTCTCCCCCGCCTTGAAATCCCCGATCGGTATACCGATCAGCTGGCGCAAAAAGGGTAGATATCTTTCAAGCGGCACATACTCGCCGAACGGCACCAGATGAAGCTTGTCGTACTGAGCGCTCACCGCGCCAGTGCCCGATATCAACAACGCTGAATTGTAATAGCTGGTACTTTCGGGGTTGCCCGCGCGGGAAGTTGAGGTCACTGAACCGACGAGAAGCGGCATACCTGTTCTTTTCGCAAGAGACTGAACGCGCTTCAGGAGCTCCGGCTCATCACCAATGACCCCGGGCACCGAGGTCTCGGGCCATATAATAAGATCGGGATGCGCTTTCGCGGCATCAAGCGTTAATGACTCGTACCGGCACAGAATGCTTTCCCGGAATTCATCACCCCACTTCTCGTTCTGGGGAATATTCCCCTGGATGACGGAAATCTTAATAGGGTCAAGGGGTAAGCGATAAGGGGTACGATGCAATTGGTAAAAGCCATATCCAAAAGCCAGAGTTACCAGAACAATAACCGCCATGCCGTCATGGCGAGCAAAGCGAAGCAATCTCACCATAAATCGCTCAGTCTGCTCTGGGCCCGTTTTCAGATTGCTTCGTCGCTCCCCTTCGCTGCGTTCAGGGTCGCTCCGCACAATGACTATGACAACACGATAGAGAGCTACATTAACTGCCATGATAACGAACGAAACCCCAAGCGCACCGGTAATGTCGGCTATCTGTATAACTGACAGGTTCAGGTACTGCGAATACCCCAGGAGCGCCCAACCGAAACCGGTGATCAGGTGCGAACGGATCCACTCAAGAATGATCCACACCAGGGGAACGGTGATAGTCGACAGTCGCTGTTGATGCGTCGTTAGCCTGAAGAAAAAACCAAAAAAAACAAAATAGAAAGAAATATAGAGTACCAGGAGGATAAGCCCGATGAGGCTGACATGAATAAGCCAGTAAACCGTCCCGAACCAGAAGACAAGGCCGGCCAGATAGGAAAGTAAAAAAACCTCTGCCGGGCGTTTATCCTGGAGCGCAAAGAAAAAAGGGACAAAGGCGAACCACGCGAAGAAAGAGAGCGCGGGAACCCTAAAAGAAAACGCCAGCAGCGCGCCGGCACTGCTGGCAAGAAGTATTGATGCTATGGAAAATTTAATCTTCACGGTCTCTTTCGGATATTCTGTTGGTCGGCGGCTGCCGGCGGGCTGCACATATCGTTCGGGTAAAAGGCGGGCGGGGCCCGCCCGCAGGCTTACCCCGGGATACGTGCATACAAAAGAACGAGTGAGGCGAGGCTGCTTTTATTGACCGCAACACTTTTTATATTTCTTTCCGCTGCCGCAGGGACAGGGATCGTTACGGCCGACCTTCGGCGCTTCCCGGTGGAACGGCTCGACCGGTTCCTGGCCATCCCGTGACGGCGGCAGGCCGGGGCTCTCGATCCCCTCAGAGCCGGCCTCTGGCTGCGCCGGCGCGGGGATCCCCTTGAAGCTCTCCTTCTCTTCGTGCTTGAACTCTTTGCGTACCGCCTCAAAGACGCCGGTCTTGCGCTTCTCCTCTTCGACAGTCTGGACCTTGTAGAGAAACTCGAGCGCGTCCTCCTTGACAGAATCAATCATATCCATAAACATATTATAGCCTTCATGCTGATACTCGACGAGCGGATCGCGCTGCCCGTACGCGCGCAGGCCGATACCCTCGCGAAGGTTATCCATATTATATAAATGCTCTTTCCATTTAGTGTCGATCACGTGCAGCAGGATCACGCGTTCGAGATCGTGCATCCCTTCAGCGCCGACGATCTTTTCCTTCGCTTCATAGGATGCCTGCAGACGCTTTAAGATCTCTTCCTCGATCTCCTCGACCGTCAGATCTTCGATCTTGCAATCCGCAAGACTGATGAGGAACTTCGTCTTGAGCCAATTTTCGAGCCCGGCATGATCTTTTTCGTGGTCGGCGACCTCCTTGCCGAGATAGATCTCAAGGCCGATCGCGAGAACCTCACGGATCAGGTTCTCAATGTACTCTTTCAGGTTGGCGCTCTCGAGCACGTTCCTGCGCTCTTTATAGATGATTTCCCGTTGCTTGTTCATGACGTTGTCGTACTCAAGCAGATGTTTGCGTATCTCGAAGTTCTGTTCCTCGACGCGGCGCTGCGCTGTCGCTATCGCCCTGGTCACGAGCGGATGCTGGATATCCTGCCCCTCCTCCATCCCGAGTTTCGTCATGACGTTCGCGAGCCGGTCGGACCCGAATATCCGCATCAGGTCGTCTTCAAGAGAGAGATAAAACCGCGATGAACCGGGGTCGCCCTGCCTGCCGGAACGCCCGCGCAACTGGTTATCGATACGACGGGCCTCATGGCGTTCGGTCCCGAAGACATGCAGGCCGCCGGCTGCGACGACTTTCTTATGTTCTTCATCGGTGCGGGTCCGCATCTCACGGAAGATCTGCGCCTCTTCCTCGGCGGAGACCTCCTTGCCGCTGGCTTTAAGCTTGTCGACGACATCCCGCGCGAGGAGCTCCGGATTGCCGCCCAGAAGAATATCCGTTCCGCGGCCGGCCATATTCGTCGCGATCGTAACCGCGCCGAACCGCCCCGCCTGCGCGATGATATGCGCCTCAAGCTCGTGATATTTGGCGTTGAGGATATTATGCGGGACATTGCGCTGCTTGAGCATGCGCGAAAGCTTTTCGTTGCGCTCGATCGAGATCGTGCCGACCAGGACCGGCCTGCCCTGGCGGTTGAGCTCGGCGATCTCATCGCATGCCGCGGCGAATTTCTCGCGCTCTGTCTTGTAAATAACATCCGGCTGGTTAACGCGCGAGAGGGGCCTGTTCGTCGGGATCACGCTGACGCTCAGCTTGTAGATCTTCTCGAATTCCATCGCTTCGGTCTCGGCGGTACCGGTCATGCCCGCGAGTTTGCGGTACATCTTGAAATAATTCTGGAGCGTGATCGTCGCCAGCGTCTGGTTCTCGCGCTCGATCTTCACGCCTTCCTTGGCTTCGACCGCCTGGTGAAGGCCGTCGGACCAGCGGCGACCCGGCATGAGCCTCCCCGTAAATTCGTCGACGATGATGACCTCGCCGTCCTTGACGATGTAATCGACGTCGCGCTTATAGAGCGTATGGGCGCGCAACGCCTGATTCACGTGGTGTTTATACTCCATCGATTCAATCGAATGCATATCCTTAAGATCAAGGAGCCCGAGAACCTTCTCCTCGCCCGCGTCGGTCAGATACGCGCCGTGAGCTTTTTCATCGACGACGTAATCGCCGCTCTCGGCCTTCGTCGCCTCATCCTTGGCACCCTTCGTCAGGCGGGGGATGATCTTATCGATGCGGTAGTAGAGCTCCGTCGATTCTTCAGCGGGGCCCGAGATGATCAGTGGTGTACGCGCTTCGTCGATCAGGATCGAGTCGACTTCATCGACGACCGCGTAATTCTGCTCACGCTGGACGCGATGCTCGGCGCGGGTCACCATATTATCACGCAGATAATCAAAACCGTATTCGTTATTGGTCCCGTAGGTGATGTCGCAGGCATACGCGCGCTGGCGTTCTTCATGCCCCATATTGTTCTGGAGAACACCGACGGTCAGCCCCAGCGATTCGTAGATCGGCCCCATCCATTCGCGGTCGCGGCGGGCAAGGTAATCGTTAACGGTGACGACATGCACCCCTCTGCCGGTGAGCGCATTGAGGTATACCGCGAGCGTCGCGACGAGCGTCTTCCCTTCGCCGGTCATCATCTCGGCGATCCGCCCTTCATGAAGGACCATACCGCCGATGAGCTGGACATCGAAGTGCCGCATCCCTAAACGGCGTTTAGCGGCCTCGCGCGCGACGGCAAAAGCCTCCGGCAGGATCTCATCAAGAAGAGCCTTCTCCCTCTTTTTAAGCTCCTTGCTATGTTCTTCACGCTCCCACTCCTCGGTAGCGTTCGCTCCCTGGCCGACAAACTCCTTCATGCGCTCTTCGATATATTTCTTAAATCCCGCGGTCTTCGCCCTGAGATCATCATCGGAAAGCGCCGCGACGGCACTCTCAAAACCGTTGATCAGCGCGACCTTCGGATAGATCGTTTTAAGGTACCGCTCGTTCTGCGAACCAAATAACTTTTTTAGCAGTGAACCGACCATAGACTCCTCTTTCCCGTTTTAGGTATCCATTCCCCCGCAGGGGACTCCTGAAATGCAGGTTCTTATTTCTCGGCTTTCCATTTAAGATATGCTTCGCTCAGCTCATCGATGCCGCCTTCGAGAACGGCCTGCGCGTTCGACGTCTCATACTCGGTCCGGTGGTCCTTGACCATCGAATAGGGGTGCAAAACGTACGACCGGATCTGACTCCCCCACTCTATCTTCTGTTTTTGGGCGTACTGCTTCGCGAGCTCTTCTTCCTTCTTTTTGCGCTCGGCATCGTAGAGACGCGCCTTCAGGAGTTTGTACGCGACCGCCTTGTTCTTATGCTGCGAACGCTCGTCCTGGCACTGCACAACGATCCCGGTCGGGATATGGGTTATCCGGATCGCGGAATCGGTCTTGTTGACATGCTGGCCGCCCGCGCCGCCGGCCCTGAACGTGTCGATCTTCAGATCAGCCTCGTTAATGTCGATCTTGATGTCATCGCTGATCTCCGCGATGACATCAACGGACGCGAACGAAGTATGGCGGCGCTTGTTCGCGTCGAAGGGTGATATCCTGACGAGGCGATGAACGCCGGTCTCGCTCTTCAAATATCCGTAAGCGTATTCGCCTTTAATGATAACGGTAACGTTCTTAATGCCGGCTTCTTCGCCGGGCAGGCAATCGATCTGCTGGAGCTTAAAATCGCGTGAGGCGGCCCATTTTGAATACATGCGCATGAGCATCGCGGCCCAATCGCACGCCTCAGTGCCGCCCGCGCCCGAGTTTATCGAGACGATCGCGTTAGAAGCGTCGGTCTCACCGCCCAGGAGGATCTTGAATTCAAGGTCGCGGAAACGTTTTTCTAATCGGGTAAGATCTTCGGTCAGATGAACGATCGAATTATCATCGGTCGCTTCAACAATAGCGCCAAGCGCTTCCAGGTCCCTGAACTGACGTTCAACGTCCTGATACGGTTCAACGACCGCCCGCAGCGTTTTAAGCGAAGCTATGAGGTCATTCGCCTTTTTATTGTCATTCCAGAAGTCGGGCGCGGCCATCACCGCTTCTAATTCTTTTATGCGGGCCGATTTTGGATCGACTTCAAAGATACCCCCGTATGTTCACCAAGAGCACCCGGGCTTTCTCTATTGAATCCTGCAAGTCCTTAAGTGTCATTATCGTCTCGCTCTCTGTTCTTCAATGATAAGCTTCTTCTCTTATCGGTTTTTACTCTTTAATTTTTGGTCTATTATAACATGCCCGTCACAGACGGTCAAACCTTCTCGCCTCAAGAAGCGCGCCTTGACCTCGGGGCCACGGGCAAAACCGCCCAGAGACCCATCTGACCGGATAACCCGGTGACAGGGAACAACTCTTACGCCTTCACGAAAAGCTTTCGGCGTGTTATATACCGGCCAGGGATTGGCGTTGAGCGCATTGCCGACCGCCCGCGCCGCTCCCGGTCTACCTGTCCGCCTGGCAACCCATGCATACGTCCGCACCTGCCCCACCGGTATGGTGCGAACCGTTGCGTATACCGACTTTTGAAAGCTGGTCACCATGACACTCCTCAGCAGTTTCTAATAATGGTTTTGACAAACGTTTCTGATATGTTAAAATTATGAGATATGGAACATCTCCAACCATTCGCCCGCGACAACCGATCCTCTTTCACGCTTATTGAACTCCTCATCGTTCTGGTCATCATTGGTATTCTTGCCACGCTCGCCATCCCGCAATATGATGGAATAATAT
>JBAWYO010000011.1:0-20339 GCA_037143495.1 Candidatus Omnitrophota bacterium
GAAGTCGACCGGGCCTACCGCGGCAGCTACCGGCGCTGGCTTAAGAAGGGGCCGACCAACGTCCCGATACCTCATGCCGAGAAGATCACGTCCTTCAGGAGACGTATCGAGCGCGCCTTCGCGGCGATCGTCAGGGAGAACGCGGGTACGGATAAGAATATCCTGGTCGTGACCCATGGCGGTGTTATCGCGGCGTATCTGGCGCATGTCCTTGACGCCGATTTTAACCGGGTGCTGCTCGGGTTGCATCTGCCGAATACCTGCGTGACGCTTGTATCTTTTAAGAAAGAAAAACGGTCGCTGATACACGTCGCGGATACCTTACATCTTTCAGACGATCGTCCTCCGGTGGACTGATATGGAAAAAATCGACGTGAAGAATCTGCTGGAGGAAGAGCTCGGCCGGCGCTTTATCGCGCTTGGCTTTGAGCGCTACCGGGCCGGGCAGGTCTTCGAGTGGGTCTACAAGAAGTTTGTCGTCGATATTGAGGCGATGAAGAATCTACCCGCCGCCATGCGCCTCAGGCTGGGGGAAGCGGCGTATGTCAGCTCCCTTATAACCGCGGCCCAGCAGGTATCGGGCGACGGCACCAGAAAGTATCTTTTCAGGCTCGGCGACGGCCAGAATATTGAAAGCGTCTATATCCCGTCCGCGCGTACATCGACGGTCTGTATCTCGTCGCAGGCGGGATGCGCTTTCGCCTGCGAATTCTGCGCCAGCGGCGCGGCAGGTCTGGCGCGTAACCTTGAACCCGCGGAGATCGTCAGCCAGGTCCTGGCGGTCAGGGAGGGCGGTTTTCCGGTCACGAACGTGGTCTTTATGGGTATGGGGGAACCGTTTGATAATTATGATAATGTCATTAAAGCCGTGCGGCTGCTGAACGCGCCGTACGCGCTCGGCATCGGTCAGCGCCGGATCACGATATCGACGTGTGGTATTATCCCGGGGATACGCAGGTTTGCCGATGAAGGAACGCAGGTCGAACTCTCCGTTTCGCTTCATAGCCCCGATGACACGGTTCGTTCGCGTTTGATGCCGGTGAATAAAAAATATCCGCTCAAGGCGCTGGTCGAGACCTGTCGGGAATACGCGCGCCTGACCAAACGGCAGGTGACCTTCGAATATATGCTGATGAAGGGGGTAAATGATACCCCCGAAGACGCAGAGCGGTTGGCGAAGCTGTTGGCGGGCTTTTTGTCGAAGGTGAATATTATCCTCTTCAACGAGGTCACGGCGCCGCGCGGGGCGTACCTGTCGTCTGAGCGGGCATCGGTCAGCATGTTCCAGGAGGTGCTGGGCCGCAGGGGCGTCGTCGCGACGCTGCGCGAGCGGCGCGGCGCGGATATTGATGCGGCATGCGGGCAATTAAGGCTGCGCCATGAGGCGTGACGGCAGGGTGCGCAGGTCCGTGCGGTACTCGTACATCGATGGTATATTCGCCTCCGTGATGAGCGGCGTGCGGGATACCTTCATTATACCGTTCGGTGTCGCTCTCGGCGGTACGACCGCCCAGATAGGCCTCCTTTCATCGGTACCGAACCTCATCGCGTCGCTTGCCCAGATAAAGGCCGCCGATATTACCGAGCGCTGCAGGAGCCGCAAACGTGTTATTAATATCACGGTTCTCGTGCACGCGCTGATGTTCCTCCCGATGCTGCTGATCCCGTTTATTACGCACCGCTGGCGTATCGAATTCTTGATCGTCTGCTATACCGTCAATCTCACGTTCGCGAGTTTGTCGGGGCCCCCCTGGGGGAGCCTTGTTTCCAAATACGTTCCCCGTTCCAAGCGGGGTGAATTTTTCGGTTTCAGAAACACGACACTGGGACTCGTCGCGGTCGCGAGCGCGATCGCGGCCGGGTCCCTGCTGAGCCGGTTCGAGAAGAGCGGGGTTTTTACCGGTTACGCGATCATCTTTCTCGTCGCATTCTTTGCGCGGATGGTCTCCTGGTATTATCTTAACCGCATGTATGAGCCGCCCTTTCGCGCGTCACAGGACGCCGGGGGAGGGTTCATCGGGTTTATTACGACCGTCCGGACCGATAACTTTACGCGTTTTGTTTTTTATATAGCCGCCATGACCTTCTGCGTCTATCTTGCCTATCCTTTTTTCGCGGTGTATATGCTGAAAGACCTGAAGATGGGGTATTTTACCTACAGCGTCGTGAATATGGCTTCCACGCTGACCATCTTATTGATGATGGACCGCTGGGGACGCACCGCGGATATTTTTGGGAATATCAGGATCCTGAAATTCTGCTCCTGTTTTGTTCCGGTTTTCCCGTTGCTCTGGCTGATCTCGCATAATATCGCTTACCTTATCGTTATACAGGTTGTTGCCGGTTTTTTCTGGTCAGGTTTTAATCTCGCCGCCGCCAATTTCGTGTATGATGCCGTCGCGCCGTCACAGCGGACGCGTTCGATCGCTTATTTTAACGTTGTTAACGGCACCGCAATGTTTCTCGGGTCGATTATCGGGGGCTACGCGGTGCAGGCGTTGCCCGTGTTCTGCGGGTATCAGCTTCTCGCGCTTTTTTTCATCTCCGGGGTACTCAGGCTTCCGGTCGTGCCTTTCGTCTTCGGTTTAAAAGAGGTTCGTCCCGTACGCACCGCGAGTACGATGCATCTCCTGCGTCAGACGGTCGGTCTGCCGCTCGGCAATTGAAATCGTTGACAGTGCGTTCTCTGTCAGGGTATTATAAGAGCCTAGGTAACCGGTGCGGCGAACCTACAGGAGGTCTTATGGCGAAAATAATTATAATAGATGAATTACTCTGTACCGGGTGCGGTCTTTGCGAGGGGAGCTGCCCTGAAGTTTTCCAGGTCGAGAATGATAACCTCGCGCATGTGATCGCGCAAGTTTGCACGTATCATGACGTAAAACAGATCGCTGCCGATTGTCCGGTAGAGGCTATCACCATACGATAAAGAAGGTGGTTTTTTCCTTGACATTGCGGGTATGATGCTATACGATGATAAAAATTGGAAAGGGGGCTTAAGGAGCACTATGAAAATCAGAAATGTGGGTGTAGGTATCGCAGTAGTTTCCGTTATGGCGGTCATCGCTTTCGGATGTTCCAAAAAAGCTGATCAGAAAACGAATCTCGCGGGTATGGGGCTCGAAGGCGAGGATAAGGACGTCGTTACGCAGACCGTTTCTTCATCCGAGCAGGAAGCCGCGACCGCGGTACCGGTGCAGGTTCAGCCGGTTAAGGGAGAAGCTGCTGCGGTGGCGACGACTGCTGCGATCCCGATGCCGTCAGACGAACTTGAAAAAAACAAACAGATCCAGACCGCGCTTAAGAACGCGAGTCTCTACACCGGGAATATAGACGGGAAGATCGGCCCGGTGACGAAAAAGGCGATCGAGGAGTTCCAGAAATCGAAGGGGCTCAAAGCCGACGGAAAAGTCGGTTCGAAGACCTGGGCGGAACTTCAGAAATACGTGACCGGAACCGTTTCTGCGGCGGCCAATGAAGTCGTCGTGAATACGGTCCCTCCGTCAAAAACACGGTAATAACGTCCCGGCATGATACTCTGATCGGATGCGCATCGCGGACGTTTGATTCTTGGTGTATGCAGGTAAGGGGAGGTGAAATCGATGGGGAAATATGTGAGCGTTATCGGTGGACTCGTCGTTATACTGCTTGGCGTTATGGGACTTATTCGCTGGCTGCCGAATTTTGTGAGCGTACTGAAGGCAACCGTGCCGTGCATACTGATCCTGGGGGGTTTGATCGCGCTTGCGGCGGGGATCAGCGAAGTGAAAGATTCCCTGAAGGTTAAGGAAGAGACCAAAGAGACGAAATAAAGAAGTACTCGTAGAAAACGCATGCCCTTTTGGCAGGGTCCCCGCAGCGGGGAACGCCAAAAGGGCATCGTGCTTTTATACCATAGGTAGTATTTTTTTATACCGACGGCACAATAGGTAGTATTTTTTCTTGACACGCTCTTTTCTCCATGGTATAGTGATGCTCGCATGTGAGAGGTATACGGAGACCTGACGCAGCCGTAGATTGTTGGGGGCCGTTTTTGAAGAACCGATGAGCAGCGGTGGTGGCCGCACACGAGGAGGAAAGATGGCAGCGAGCGTTCCAAAAAAAGATGAGCTGGGGATGACGGAGAACGCAAGAGTTGTTCTTGAGAGGCGCTATCTTAAAAAGGATGACCAGGGGAATCCGATTGAGGAACCACAGGACATGTTCCGCAGGGTGGCGAAGAATATAGCCTCCGCGGATAAGATCTATAACAAGAACGCCGATCTTAAGAAGACCGAAGAGGCTTTTTACGCGGCGATATCGACCCTTGAATTTTTGCCGAATTCCCCCACGCTTATGAATGCCGGCAGGGAATTGCAGCAGCTTGCGGCCTGCTTTGTGCTCCCGATCGAGGATTCGATGGAATCGATCTTTGAGACGATCAAAGATACCGCGATCATTCATAAATCCGGCGGCGGGACCGGGTTCTCCTTCTCGCGCCTGCGCCCCAAAAACTCGAATGTCCGTTCGACCGGCGGCATATCGAGCGGCCCTGTTTCTTTCATGAAGGTCTTCAACGCCGCGACGCAAGCCGTGAAACAGGGCGGGACCCGGCGCGGCGCGAATATGGGTATCCTGCGCGTCGACCATCCGGATATCATGGATTTTATTACCTGCAAGGAGAGCGACAAAGAGATCACCAATTTCAATATATCGGTCGCGATCACGGAGGAGTTTCTGAACAAGGTTGCTGGCGACGGCGACTATGATCTTATCGATCCTCACACCCAGAAGCCCCGCGGCTCGCTCAAAGCGCGGGAGGTCTTTGACCTGATCGTCAAGATGGCGCATCGTAACGGGGAACCCGGAATCATTTTTATCGACCGGCTCAACCGCGATAATCCGACGCCGGCCGTCGGCGAGATAGAGTCGACGAATCCCTGCGGTGAACAACCGTTACTGCCGTATGAAAGCTGCAACCTTGGTTCGATCAACCTTTCAAAGATGACGAAGGCCGGCGCCATCGATTGGCCGAAGTTGACCCGCACGGTCCGCACCGCTGTTCATTTTCTCGATAACGTCATTGATATGAATAAGTACCCGCTTAAGAAGATCGAGAATATGACCAAGTCAAACCGCAAAATAGGCCTCGGTGTTATGGGATTCGCCGATATGCTCATCAGGATGGGGGTTGCGTATAATTCCGATGAGGCGATACGGATAGCGGAAGAGGTGATGGCGTATATTCTTAAGGAGGCGAAGAAGGCATCCGCTGAATTGGCCGTCGCCCGCGGCGCGTTCTTGAATTTTCCGGGGTCGATCCACGATATCCCCGGTGCCGTACCGCTCAGGAATGCGACGCTGACGACGATAGCGCCCACCGGCACGCTCTCGATCCTCGCCGATTGTTCGAGCGGTATCGAACCGCTCTTCGCGCTCGCGTATTACCGCAGTGTTATGGATAATGACAAGCTTATCGAGGTCAACGATCTATTTCTGGAAGCGGCAAAACTCAACGGGTTCTATTCAGACGAATTAATGAAGAAGGTGATCGAAAAAGGCACGCTTGCCCATATCGACGGCGTACCGGAAGCGATCAAGAAAATATTCGTCACCGCCCATGACATATCGCCCGAGTGGCACGTGCGCATGCAGGCCGCGTTCCAGAAGTCGACGCATAACGCCGTTTCAAAGACGATCAATTTTCCCCAGGAGGCAGATGTTAAGGACATCGAAAAGGCGTATGTGCTCGCTGATAAGCTCGGCTGTAAGGGCATAACGATCTATCGCGATAAGAGCCGCGCCGAACAGGTCCTGAATATCGAGGGGTCAAGCCCCGTCGCGGCGCCGGCAAAGGAAGCGGTGCCCGTTCAGAAGATCTCACCGAAACCGCGGCCGACGGTGACCCGGGGGACGACCACGAAGGTCGGCACGGGGTGCGGGAATCTGTATATTACGATCAATGAAGACGAAAAAGGGCTGCCCTTCGAGGTCTTTACCCAGATGGGGAAGGCCGGCGGGTGCGCGGCGAGCCAGCTTGAGGCGCTTGCGCGTCTGGCATCGCTCGCGCTGCGCAGCGGTATCGAGATAAATACGATCATTGAGCAGTTGCGCGGCATCAGATGCCCTTCGCCGAGCTGGGAAAAAGGCGGCAGGATATTTTCGTGCGCCGACGCGATCGCGCGGGTCATTGAGCAGCGGCTGGTAAAGCAGGAGATGCCGGCGGTCGCCGAACCGGCCCCGGTGGCGGCGGTCGTTGAAGGGCAAAAAACAGCCGTTGCCCATAAAAAGACCGGTTCTAATAATATTGTCGGTGTTTGCCCGGAATGCGGCAGCGCCCTGCGTCACGAAGAGGGGTGCATGGTCTGCAGATCATGCGGGTATTCGAAGTGCTGAAGTGAACGCGAAAGAATGATGCGTCAAAGGCGCCACGTCGTTAAGCCGTGGCGCCTTTTTTTACCCGTTATCGCCGGATTTAGGTCTTGACTTGAGTTTCGTTTATATTAGAATAGATGACAATACATATCTGACAGGAGCGGAGGGTCTATGAAACGAGCGTATCGCGTCTGCGGTTATATCCTGCCGGCCGTTTTTTTCGCTGCGGTCATGCTTTCTTTTATGAGCGGTTGCGAACAGATGGACCGGCAATCTCTCGACAGGATCGCCCGCCAGGATCCCGCTTTCCGCCAGGTGCTGGCGAAAAAAGAGCGTATTGACTCGAAGGCAGCGCTTCTTTCGTCCCAGTTCCAGGCTGAAAAGGATAAAACCTACGCGCAAATACGCCTCATGCAGGAGGAATTGAACCGGCATAAGCAGGATGTCGACTCAAAACTTGCGGTGCTCAAGCGGGAACTCGATCCCGAACGCTCCCAGCTTCAGGAGGAGGGGCAACGGCTCGCGTCGTTGGCGGCTGAGAAAAGGTCGTCGCTGCGCGAACTTGAAGCGACGCGCCGCAATCTTTCGGAGCTTATCCGCCAGCAGAAAGCGGTCAATGTGACGACCGCCGATATGACAAAATGGCAGGAGCGCCTCTCGGCGCTGAATGCGCAGATAGATCCCCTGAAAACCGAGATCAGGGTCCTTGAAGAAAAGATGACGACGGTCAAGACTAAATCACTGGCGTTGCGGCAATAAATAAAGGGGGCGTTCAGATGGTGGAAGTGAAGCGGGCGTTGATAAGCGTTTCTGACAAGAGGGGTCTTGAGGAGCTGGTCAGGGGGTTGCATGCTTTCGGTGTTGAAATGCTCTCAACGGGCGGTACCGCCAAGACGATCGCGGCGATGGGCATTCCCGTCCGGCAGGTCTCCGACTATACCGGATTCCCTGAGATGATGGACGGCAGGGTCAAGACGCTGCATCCCAAAATCCACGGGGGATTGTTGGGTCTGCGGGATAATAAAGAACATATGGCGCAGCTTAAAGAACACGCGATCGGCCTTATCGACATGGTTGTCGTGAACCTCTATCCCTTTAAAGAGGTGGTAAAAAAAGAGGGGATCGCGCTCGCTGAAGCGGTCGAAAACATCGATATCGGCGGGCCCTCAATGCTCAGGAGCGGTTCGAAGAATTTCCGTTCCGTCGCGGTCATCTGCAACCCCGACCGGTATCGCGAGGTCCTTGATGAGATGAAAAAGCGGGGAGGTTCGATTGGCGACCGGACATTAGAGCGGTTGGCGGTTGAGGTATTTGAGCACACCGCGGCCTATGACGCCGCGATAGCGGGCTATCTGGGAAAAAAATTCCCTCCCGCGGTCAATAGTCAGCAGCCGGCTGCTGATTTTTTCGCGCAGAACGTTTCCCTCGAGCTTATTAAAGTCCAGGATCTGCGCTACGGCGAGAATCCGCACCAGAAGGCGGCGTTTTATCGCAGCGCGCAGGTTCACGAGGCCGGCATCGCTTCCGCGCGTCAGCTCCACGGTAAGGAACTTTCATTCAATAATATTCTCGATCTGAACGCGGCACTGGAGATCGTCAAAGAGTTCAACGAACCGGCCGCCTCGATCATCAAACATACCAATCCCTGCGGCGCCGCGACGGCAAAAACCCTCAAGAAGGCTTTTATTGACGCGCTCAACTGCGACCGGCTCAGCGCGTTCGGTTGTATCCTCGGGTTTAATAAAAATGTCGATCTGCCGACGGCGCAGGCGGTCCTGCGCGAGGCCGATTTTGTCGAGTGCATGATAGCACCATCCTATGACGCGACCGCGCTCGAGGCGCTCACGAAGAAGAAAAACCTGCGGATACTTGAAGTCCCCGGATTCGGCGCGCCGGCAGCGTGCCGCGACCTCGATATGAAAAAAGTCGTCGGCGGGATGCTGATGCAGGAGCGGGATAGTGCCGGCGAGAGCGCTTATAAGGTCGTCACCAGGAAGAAGCCGACTAAAGCTCAGCTGGCGTCGCTTATGTTCGGCTGGAAGATCGCCAAACATGTGCGCTCGAACGCGATCGTGCTGACGAAGGGGACCCGGACGGTCGGTGTCGGCGCGGGGCAGATGTCGCGGGTCGATTCGGTTATCATCGCGGCGCGCAAGGCCGGTTCTCTCGGGCGTGGGTCATGCCTCTCCAGCGACGCTTTTTTCCCGAAAGAGGACGGCGTGGTGATGGCAAAAAAGGCGGGCGTCGCCGCGATCATCCAGCCCGGAGGCTCTATCAGGGACGCCGAGGTGACCAAAGCCGCCGATAAGGCCGGTATCGCCATGATCGTGACCGGCGCGCGTCATTTTAAACACTAACCAGCGGACTGGCCTTGTTCTTCGAGACGCCGCCAGATTCCGTTTTCCAGGGTAGTTGCCGCTATGGATTACCAGGTTGCGATCGAATATTTAAATTCGTTCATTAATTACGAAAAGATCAACCGTTTTGATTACGGGAGTTCGTTCCGGTTGACCAGGATGCGCAGGCTTGCCGCCTCTCTCGGGGATCCCCAGCGTAGCCTGCGTTGCATTCACATCGCCGGCACCAAAGGGAAGGGGTCGACAGCGGCGATGACCGCCTCGATCCTGCGCCACGCTGGCTTTAAGACCGGTCTCTACACATCTCCGCACCTGATATCCTTCCGCGAGCGGATTTCCATCAATGATGAAGCCATCGGCGAAAGCGACCTGGCGCGTCTCGTAAGCCTGATGCGTCCCGCGATCGAAGGACTCGGCGTGTCGGAGGATGATCGCCCGACATTCTTTGAAGTGTATACGGCGCTTGCTCTCCTCTTTTTTAAGGAAAAGGCCGTCGATCTAGCTGTTATTGAGGTCGGGATGGGGGGCAGGCTTGACGCGACCAATATTATTGAACCTTTATGCTGCGCGATCACGCCGATAAGCCTTGAACATACGCAGATCCTCGGGGCGACGGTTCGCGCGATAGCCGTGGAAAAGGCTGGGATCGTCAAAGAGGGCATTCCCTGCGTCAGCGCGCCGCAGGAAGCTGATGTCGCCGCTGTTCTCCGTGACGTTTGCGCGCACAAGAAGTCTTTGCTGCGCGAAGTAGGGAGGGATATCCTCTTTGAGGAAGAAGTATCCGGCGCGTCGCAGCGGCGGCTCCATCTCCGGGTTCGCGGCGCGTGCGGTGAATATCCTCACCTGGAGTCAGGCCTTCTGGGGGATCATCAGATGGTCAATGCCGCCACCGCGATAGGATTGGTTGAGTATTTACGTACTTATGATATAATAATCCCTTATAGCGCTGTCAGGGATGGCCTTCGTGAGGTCAAATGGCCGGGGCGTTTCCAGATCATCGGACCGGAGGCTTCTATTATAGTTGATGGCGCGCAGAATAGCGCAAGCGCGCGTTCACTCAAAGAGGCCGTGAAAAAAACGTTCGGCAAGCCCCGGCTGATCCTGGTTCTGGGCTTTTCACAGGATAAAGATATCGCGGGCGTCTGCGACGAGCTGGTGCCCATCAGCAATGAAGTGATCCTGACGAAGGCAGCATCGCCGCGGGCGCAGGAACCGGAAGTGATCATGCGTTCGATCAAAAAGAAAGTCCGGGTGACCCGGAGCGTTCCTGAGGCGCTTGCTCTTGCGGGAAAGCTTGCCGGCTCCGACGCCCTTATTCTGGTGACCGGCTCCCTTTTTGTCGTCGGAGAGGTTCTGCAATTGCCGGGAATGAACGAGGCTTCGCATGCATCGCGCCTCTCCTGACGACACTATCGCGGCCATAGCGACGCCGGTCGGCGAAGGTGGCATCGGCATTGTGCGCATCAGCGGCGCTCAGGCGTTATCGATCGCCGGTGCGATATTCGTTCCGAAAGCGCCGGGGTTATTGACGGAATACGCGACCCATACAACACATTACGGTTGGATCGTCAGCGACCCGATAGTCGCCGGTATAAAACCGCCGGCGGGTCTTGTTGATGAAGTCCTTCTTACGCTCATGAAAGCCCCGGGGACCTATACCCGGGAGGATGTTATCGAGATCAATTGCCACGGGGGGCCGGTCCCCCTTGAAAGGATCCTGGAACTTGCGCTCAAAGCGGGCGCGCGCATGGCGGAGCCCGGTGAGTTTACCCGTCGCGCGTTTCAGAACGGCAGGATCGATCTGGCCCAGGCTGAAGCGGTACTGGATATTATCAGGGCCAGGACTGAGCGCGGGCTCAGCGTTGCTTTATTGCAGCTTGAGGGAAAGCTCTCAGAGACGGTCGCCGGTCTGCGGCGCCAGCTTATTGACATAAAAGTCCGGCTTGAATCAACGATCGATTTTCCCGACGAGGCGACCGCGCACCGGCCGTCTGGCGAGACCGGCAGGGCGCTTGCCGCGCTACAAGCTGATCTGGAGCGCTCAATTATATCGTTCGCGTCCGGCAGGATTATCCGCGACGGGGTCACCTGTGTGATCTGCGGCAGGCCGAACGTCGGGAAATCGTCCCTGATGAATGCTGTGCTGGGCGAGGAGCGCGTGATCGTCAGCCCCTTGCCGGGGACAACGCGCGACGCCGTTTCGGAGCGGCTCAGGATCGACGGGATCCTGGTGACGCTTGCTGATACGGCGGGTATCGCCGGGACTGACAATAGTATCGAAAAAGAAGGAATTGTCCGCAGCAAGCTCTGGCTTGAGAAAGCGGATCTGGTGCTGATGGTGCTCGACGCGACGACCGCGTTTTTGCCCGAAGATCGCGCTATTGTGGACGCGATCCGGGGGAAAGAGGTCATCTTCGTCGTTAATAAGACCGATGTAGCGTCGCAGCGGTACGCTTGCGGTGAAGCGATCAGGGCATATCTTGGCCGGTCCGCCGCGCTGGTTGAGGTTTCCGCGCTGCGTTTGAGCAATATCGATCGTTTGCGCGAGGCGATCGGCGCGGCATTAGTAACGGGGAAAATATCCCCGTTCGATGAGGTGGTGCTGACGAACGCGCGCCATAAGGATTCTTTTCTGAAAACACGGGGGTTTGTCGATGAAGCGGCGGCATCGCTCGGAAATGGCCAGCCGGAAGAGATCGTCGCCCTCAGTATTGACGCCGCGATCAGGGCGCTGGGAGAGGTAACCGGCGAGACGGTATCCCAGGAGGTTCTGGATAGCATATTCTCGCAATTTTGTATCGGTAAATGAACCGGCGCTGTCCGGATAGAGAGGGCACCATGGATAAAAAAAAGATAGAGAAGGCCGTCAGGATGATACTTGAGGCGGTCGGCGAGAATACCAAACGCAAAGATATCGTCGGCACACCCCGGCGCGTTGCGGAGATGTATGAAGAGATCCTTTCGGGCATGAAGATCGATCCCGCGCGGGTGCTCGATGTTGTTTTTGAGAAAGAACATGACGAGATCGTCCTGCTCAAAGATATCCCGCTCTATTCGATCTGCGAACATCATCTTCTGCCGTTCATCGGCAAGGCCCATGTCGCGTATATTCCCAAGGATAGCCGGGTGACGGGGCTTTCGAAGCTCGCGCGCGTTGTCGATGTCTACGCGCGCCGCCTCCAAGTCCAGGAGCGCCTCACGACCGATATCGTCGAAACGATCATGCAGCGGTTGCGACCGAAAGGCGCGATGGTGATCATCGAGGCGGAGCACCTGTGTATGTCGATGCGCGGCGTCAACAAGTCCGGCATCATGACCGTCACCAGCGCCGTGCGCGGGACGTTCAGGTCGAACGAGAAAACACGCGCCGAAGCGCTCGCGCTGATCAGGAAATGATATGAGCCATAACAATGTCGTGATCGATATTTTGACTAATAAGGTCCTGGTGATCTCGCTCTCAAGCTGGTTCATCGCGCAGTCGACGAAGGTGCTGCTGGGCGTGATCCGGGAGCATCGGTTCAATTTCAAGTGGTTCGTCGGGACGGGCGGCATGCCGAGTTCCCACGTTGCCGGGATGATGTCGATGGCGACGTCGGTCGGTTTTGTCGCCGGTTTTTATTCGTACCAGTTCGCGATCGCTTTCGTTCTGGCGCTGATCGTGATGTTCGACGCGCAGGGTGTTCGCAGGTCATCGGGCAAACAGGCGATCATCCTGAACAAGATGCTCGACGATATTCATTGGAAGAAAAAGATCGAGGAGAGCAGGGTTAAAGAGTTTCTCGGGCATACGCCGATCGAGGTTTTCGCGGGAGCGGTGATGGGTGTGCTGATAGCCGTTATAGCGTTTAAAATGTAACGTCCGGCGGCTCAGCCGCGCGGCGCATAAGTTTGTACACAGCGTACGGTGAGGAGACGGGAAGACGATGAAAAGAATGCAGTTTTTCGTGATAGGGGTTCTGATCGCCGCGGCGGTCGCGGGCTGTTTCCTGGGCGCGGCGAGGCTCAAAGAACGCGCGGCGCGTGAAAAGAGGATGGCGTCGGAAGAGGCGCTCTTTAAACAGGCGCAGGCGCTGGAGGCGCAGGGGAGCCTGACCAAGGCCCGGGAACTTTACCAGCGGCTTGTCCATGAGTATCCGCAGGGAAAGTTCGCGCTTGAGAACCAGAAGCTCATCTGGGACCTTAACGTTAAGATGCTCTTCGCGCCGACCGTGACGCCGGGCACCAAGATCTACGAGGTCCAGCCCCAGGAGACGCTCGGCAAGATCGCGAAAAAATTCCAGACGACCGTCGAGCTTATTATGCGCGCCAACAATCTTAAAACTGATATGATCAGGTCGGGGATGAGGCTTAAGATCTGCGCGATGAAGTTCACGGTCCTCGTCGATAAATCACAGAACCTGCTGACGCTTAAGGCGGATGACGAGGTCTTTAAGGTGTATAACGTTTCGACGGGCCTGGACAACTGTACGCCGGTCGGCGCGTTCAAGGTCATCGTCAAGATCATCGACCCGACCTGGTACAAGGCGGGCGCGGTGGTGCCGCCGGGGAGCCCGAAGAATATCCTCGGAACCCGCTGGCTGGGCCTTTCGGTGCAGGGGTACGGTATCCACGGCACGACGGAACCTGAATCGATCGGGAAGCAGGCGACCGCGGGCTGCGTCCGGATGATCAACAAAGAAGTCGAAGAGCTTTACACTATGGTGCCGATCGGCACCGATGTCATCGTGGTGGATTAAAGAAGGAGCATGACGCTTATGCAGACGATCAGTCTTGATTTTGAGAAACCCATTGTTGAGCTCGAGCGCAAGATCGAGGAGCTTAAAAAATTCTCATCGACGCAGAAGCTTGACATCAGCTCGGAGATAAAAAAACTCGAGGAGAAGCTTGAAAAAGTCAAGCGGGACGTCTTCAGTTCGCTGACCCCGTGGCAGCGCGTCCAGATCGCGCGTCATCCGAAGCGTCCGTATACGCTCGATTATATCAGGATGATAACGACCGACTTTATCGAGCTTCATGGCGACCGCCATTTTGCCGACGACAAAGCGCTTATCTGCGGGTTCGCGCGTATTGACGGCGAGAAGGTTTTTATCATCGGTCATCAGAAGGGAAGGGATACCAAGGAGAACCTGATGAGGCTTTTCGGCATGCCGCACCCGGAAGGATACCGTAAGGCGTTACGCCTGATGGAGCTCGCGGCCCGCGCGGGCGCGCCCATCGTCTGTTTTGTCGACACTCCGGGAGCGTATCCGGGTATCGGCGCTGAAGAGCGCGGACAGGCCGAGGCGATCGCGTACAATCTGCAGGAGATGTTCATGCTCAGAGTGCCGATCGTCGTGACCGTGATCGGTGAGGGCGGATCGGGCGGGGCGCTCGGCATCGCCGTCGGCGATCGTATTTGCGTCCTTGAGAACGCGTATTATTCGGTCATATCGCCTGAAGGGTGCGCGGCGATACTCTGGAAAGACCGTAAGAAGGCTGCTGACGCCGCCAAGGTGTTGAAGATGACCGGGGAAGAGCTGCTGCGCATGGGGATCATTGACGAGGTCGTCAAGGAACCGCTGGGAGGGGCTCATCGTGACCCTGAAGAGACCGCCCGCACCATCAAAGAGACGATCAAAAAACATATTGTCGCGCTCAAAGAGCTTGCGCCGGAAAAACTGATCGAGGAACGGTATAAGAAGTTCAGGGCAATGGGAGTTTTCAGCGAGCCGGCGTCAGAGAAAGTTAAAAATTAAAAGAGCCTCGTTGGTCGTAAAGACCTATTGCGAGCTTATTTTCCACGTGAGTTCTTTCGTAGAGTAAGATGCTTCCTTTAAGGAAGGATAATTTCTTAAAGAAGGAAACTACGTTTCCTTCTTTAAGAGAGTTTATTTTCTCGCTGTGACCCATAATCCGGTCAGGAAGGCCCCTCGAAAGCTTTTATTCATCGCTTTCTCGGGATCAAATTTTCCAGAGAAAATTTGAGGGGATACCCTAAAGGGGGAACTGCGTTCCCCCTTTAGAAAAAACCGGCCGCCTCAGGTAACAGCGAGAGACAAGGTTTTTTGCCGAGATGGCGGAACTGGTATACGCGTCGGTCTCAAAAACCGATATCCGTAAGGGTGTGTGGGTTCGAGTCCCACTCTCGGCATTTTTAACGGCATGGTTGTCAGGTGGCACGCATTTGAATCCTGGAGGTGAAGAATGACGGAAGGCATGGCGGTTTCGATCGGATTTGTGGTTCTCGTGGCGCTGGTCCCGGTTATCGGCCTGATAGCGGCGGCGGTACGGGTCGTTCAACAGTATGAGACCGCGGTCGTTTTCCGGCTCGGGAAGCTCTCGCGCGTGCTGAGCCCGGGACTTAATTTTATTATACCGGTCTTCGAATGGACGCGCGTCATCGATATGCGGGTAGTCACGCATGATATCCCGAAACAGCAGGTTATTACCAAGGATAATATCCCGGCGTCGATCAACGGGGTTCTTTACTTCAAAGTCGTTGACGCTACGACCGCCATCATAAAAGTGCAGAGTTATGTCTACGCGGTATCGCAGTACGCGCAGGCGGCGCTGCGCGATGTCGTCGGCGGTTTAACGCTCGATGAGCTCCTGGCCGAGCGCCAGAAGATCGGCGATGAGATCGAGGCGGTCATCGCCAAGGAAGCGAAGAACTGGGGGCTCGAAGTAACCGCGATCAAGATACAGGACGTCGATATGCCTGAAGAGCTCAAAAAGATGATGTCCCGCCAGGCCTCCGCCGAACGCGAGAAACGCGCGACGATCACCAAGGCTGAAGGGGATAAGCTGGCGGCGTTCAATCTCGCCGAAGCGGCGCAGACGATGTTCCAGTCGCCGGGCGCGATGCAGCTGCGCACGCTCCAGACGATCGACGGGCTCGGGCCGTCAGCGTCAAATACGGTCGTTCTGGCGGTTCCGGTCGAGATCATGCAGGCGGTTATGGCGATCGCCGGTAAGGCGCCGGAGAAAAAAGCGTAGGGTGAGGGATAGCATGAAAGCGTTTTTTGTCGGGCTTCTTTTCCTTGGTGCGGCCGCGTCCCTGATGCTCATCGGAGTTCTTCTTTTTCCGCTCCTGATCATCCTGGGGGTGTTGCTGCGGGCGGTGATCTCGCTTCTTTTTGTGGTCTTCGCGATATGGCTGCTGGGGAAACTGATCCTCTGGGTATGGACCAGGATAAAAAGGTAGCGGGGTCGTAAAGCGAATGCTGCATGCGCATGTTGATCTGAGGTGGTGGCTCTTAAGCAAGCTTGCCTATGTGCCGCACGCGGGTGAATGGTATACAGCGATCACGATAGCGATCGCTCTTCTTTTTTTTACCAGCGCTGTTTACCCGTCATTTGCCGGACGATACCCCCTGTCGCGCGGCGGCCGCGTTGTACTCTCCGAAACGCTTTTCCTGATCCTTATGATCACCTGTATTTTCTGGTCGCGCCTTCATTGTCTCCTGCCGCCATCGCTCAACCCTGATGAGCCGCAGTTTATCGCCGGAGCGGTTAAACTGCTGCATGACCCCGTCTTCTGGCGCAGCGTTGACGCCGGCACGTCGGGACCGCTTAATTTTTATCCGCTTACCATACCGGCTTTTTTCGGGCTTAAACTCGAATACGCATCGGCGCGTCTCGTCGGTCTTGTTCTTATGGTCTCTTCCGTCCTGTGCCTCTATTACGCGCTACGATCGCTCTATGGCACGGCGGTCGCGCGCCTGGGCGCCATGACGGTTGCTACCTGTGTTGCTTTTATGCGCCATCTGGATTATGTCCATTACTCGAGTGAACACGTCTCGATAGCGATCTTAAGCGGCGCGCTGCTTCTGATCTGCAGGCAACACGCCCGTTCCAGGTGTTCCGGGGGCATCGTTGCTCTTTTTTTCACCGGATTATTGCTCGGCGCGATACCCTACGCGAAACTCCAGGCGGTTCCGGCCGCCTTTGTCCTCGCGTGCGCCGCGCTCTACGGCGCCTGGGTATTCTCCCCCGGGAAGAAGGCGTTTCTCATGAGGGCGGGCGCGCTGGTATGTGGCGGAATTTTTATGTCGGTTTGCGTCGCGATCGCGCTCTATCGTTTCTCGCTCTGGGAACTCTTTATCGTGAGTTATATCCGCCATAATTCGTTCTACGCGCAGTCGGCGCAGGGGTTCAGCGATAAGTGCATGCAGGCGTTGAGGATGATGGCCAGCGTCGCCGATACGAAACTTTTCTTTTCTTTGCTTGCTGCCGCCCTGGCGGGAAGTATTCTGTATATCGCCGGCAAATTCTTCAAGATTATTCCCGCAGGGAAATTGAGGCCGCTCTCCGCGGTGAACACCTTCGCGCTGGTTCTTGTTATCGCCGCTTTTTTCGGTGCGGCATATACGGGCAGGCCATTCGTGCATTATTTTCTCTTTCTCCTGATGCCGGGGGGTTTTTTAATCGGTTCTTTTCTCGGAGAAATGAAAGCGGCGGTAACATCGGATAAGGCGATGGGGCAGGCATCAAAGACGTTGCTGATGCCCGTCAGCGCTGCTCTTATGCTGATCTGTTCTCTGGAATCGATTATGCCATCGTTGGTAGTGCGGACCCACCTTCCGTACCGGGCGCTCTTCGCGCAGTGTTATCCTCACGCCGATCCCGCCATCATCAACGAATACGCCAAGATCATGGGAGAGCATACTATCAAGATCTGGGGGTGGTCGCCGCAGGAATATGTGACCTCGGCAATGAGGCCAGGAGTTAATTTTAGTGACCAGGCCCGGCGGATCGAAGAGGCGATCATGCGGCAGGCCGCCGCTCATGGCGCCGATTCAATGGCGGTATGGGGGTGGGCGGGGGAACTCTATGTTGATACCGGTCTTGTCCCCGCGGTCAGGTACCGGGCGAACCATCTGCAGGCACTGCCGAGCCCGAACCAGAAGATGTATCTGCGGTTATTCGCGGAAGATATAGAGCAGTCAAAAACGAAGCTTTTTGTCGACGCGATGCCTCCCGGGATGGGGTGGTGGGAATTGACACCGGGCGCGCGGGCCGGGGCATATCCGGAGATCGCGGGGATCCTAAAAAGATCGTTCGTTCAAGTCCAGGAGATCGAGGGTGTCCGTATTTATGTACGAAAATAACGAGTAGAGGAGGTACTGCTATTATGAGTTCATTCTTCGCTTCCGCTGTGTGTCGTTTGCAGTATCCGTACCAGATCTTGCGCAATAAGTTCCTCGGCACGCAGAATCCGCTGATCGTAGTCCTTGTTGTTAATAATGCCTGCAATCTGAAGTGTAAGTATTGTTTCGGGCAATATTGCAACCGCACGAAAGCCGAAGATTTTTCGACGCAGGAATTGAAGGGCATTATTGACGAGCTCTACCGCCTCGGGACACGGCTTCTGACCGTCCATGGCGGGGAGACACTGCTGCGCGAGGATATCGGGGAGATCGTCCGGTATATGAAGGCGAAGAATATGTACGTGAATCTTATCACTAACGGTATACTGCTTGAGTCGAAGCTTGAGCAGGTGCGTCTTGTTGACAGTCTCTGCATCAGCCTTGACGGCCGAGAAGAGGGGAATGACCTTAATCGCGGCAAGGGAGCCTACCAGGCAGCGCTCAGGGCGATCAGGCTCGCAAAGAAAGAGGGGATACGCCTTCGCGTGCACGCGACGATAACCCGGCACACCAAGAACGACGTAGGATTTCTCGCCCAGTTGGCGAAGGAGATAGGTTTTTCGCAGGAGTTCAGCGTGCTCTACGCCTGCGGCGGCGTGAGCGAGAATATGGAAGAGCTTTCGATCAGCGATGCCGAGACTAAAGAGGTGATCAGGGATATTGTCGCCTGGAAGAAGAAAGGATACCCCATCTATACGGCCGAACGGGTTCTTGAGAACGCCATCAACTGGCCGGCGCCCTACAGCAAGCCATTCTTCAGGCAGGAGGAGATTCCTCAAGGTTTTAAATCGATCCCCTGTCATTACGGGAGGACGAAATTTATCCTTGATGCCGATGGAAAAGTGTACCCTTGTTTCGCGCTCCTCGACTCTTTTGACGCGCTCAATGTCCGCGCGGTGGGTGTCAAAAAAGCGATCGAGCACGCCCGCGCGGCACGGACCTGTTCCGCTTGCGTTCATCTTACCAATAATGATCATAATCTCCTGCTGGGGTTTTCTCCGCGCCACGTCTTCAAGCAATGTATTTTGCAGCTTAAGGAGCTGACGAACCGGTATTAAACGCTGTGCCGGGCGCTGCGGTTTTTCGGGGGGTGTATGGTGCACGCGCACCTTGATCTGCGATGGTGGCTCCTCGGCAGGCTTGCCTACCTGCCACATGCCGGCGAATGGTATACGGCGATAACGATAGCGATCGCTCTTCTTTTTGTCGCGAGCGCCTTCTATCCGGCGCTGAGCGAGAGATCCAGTACGCCGTTTTGCAAGCGCCTCTTTCTGCCCGAGACTTCTTTTCTTGTACTTCTCATCGGACATATTTTCTGGTCGCGCCTTCATTGTCTTCTGCCGCCCGCGCTCAATCCTGATGAACCTCAATTTATCGCCGGTGCGGTCAGACTGCTGCATGATCCGGTCTTCTGGCGCAGCGTTGATGGCACGACGTCCGGGCCGCTTAATATCTATCCGCTCACACTGCCGGCTTTTTTGGGCTTTAAACTTGAATACGCCTCGTCACGTCTCGTTGGTCTCGCGCTTATCATAAGTTCGGTTATTTGCCTGTACTATTCGTTGCGGGTTCTTTATGGCAGGACTGTAGCCCGCCTTGGCGTCCTGCCGGTTGCCTCGTGCGTTGCTTTTATGCGCTATTATGATTATGTCCATTACTCGAGCGAACATGTTTCGATAGCGATTTTAAGCGGCGCGCTCCTCCTGATCTGCAGGTATCATGTCCGTTCCCGGGTTTCGGGACGCGCGGCGCCTCTTTTTTTTATCGGGTTACTGCTCGGTGCCGTTCCTTACGCGAAACTGCAGGCTGTTCCGGCCGCTTTTCTTTTTGCGTGCGCAGCGCTGCATAGCACCTGGGTATATTCGCCCGGGAAACAGGCGTTCTTGAGGAGGGCCGGCGCCCTGGCGCTTGGAGGCATATTTTTTTCGGTGATCGTCGGGATCATTCTCTGCCGCTTTTCGCTCTGGGAGCTTTTTATGGTTAGTTATATTCGCCATAATGTTTTTTATGCGCACGCCGCCAATGGATTTTTCTTTAATTCCCTGCAGGGGCTTTACATGATGGTAGTCGTCGCTGATACCCGGCCTCTTTTTTTCCTGCTCTTATGCGCGCTGATCGGAAGCGTTATTCTTATCATTAAAAAAAAGGGAATTCTATCAGCAGTGCACATGTACGCGTTCGCCAACCTCTGCGGCGCTTTTTATGGGGTCACATATCCGGGCCGGCCGTTCGGGCATTATCTTCTCTTTCTCCTGATACCGGCAGGGTTTTTGATCGGTTCTTTTCTTGGGGAGCTGAAAAAAGCAGGTTGGCGGGGAGGATCCTCTTCGTTGGAAGAAAAGCCCTTATCGCTGGCTATCGTCTGTATTCTTGCGATGATCTCTTCCGGGGCAACGCTTTCGCCACGTCTTAAGGCAAGAACGCACCTTCCGTATCGGGCTATCTTTGCGCAGCGGTACCCCGCCGCCGACCCCCGGATAGCTCGCGTGTACGCCTATAC
>JBAWYO010000012.1:0-18741 GCA_037143495.1 Candidatus Omnitrophota bacterium
AGATAGAATACCTCAGGGATGCATTCGCGGTGAAGGAGATCCATTTTATTGACGATAATCTTTCATTCCGCCGTGAGCATCTCAGGCGCATCTGCGCGCTCCTGCTCGAGAAGGGGATCAGGATCCCCTGGGCCTGCCCCAACGGCGTTCGGGCCGATTCGATCGACCAGGAGACGCTGTACCTGATGAAGAAGAGCGGATGCTACAGCCTCGCGTTCGGCGTCGAATCAGCCGACCGGACGATCCTGGAAGGCGTCAAAAAGCACGAGACGATCGACGTCATCCGGCGCGCGATCGAGATGACCGCCAGGGCGGGGATCACGTGCCAGGGATTTTTTATCTTCGGCCTTCCCGGAGAGACCCGCCGGACGATCGACGAGACCATCCGCTTCGCCACCGGCAGCAAGCTCGCGCGGGCGCAATTTCTTATCCTCGATGTCCTGCCCGGATCGGCGTTGTGGGAGCAGTTACGCGGAAAATTCCTGCCCCGGTGGGATAAAGAAAGTTTCAGGGAGCCGGAGTGGGTGCCGGAGGGATTGACGAAGCGGGATCTTCTCTCGGCGCAGACGAGGGCTTTTAAAGCGTTTTATTTTCGCCCGTTGATCCTGATCAGGATGCTCTCGTTCCTTAAATTCCGCCAGATCATTTTTTTATTTTCCCGCTTGCGGGATTACCGGATACTCGCCGCGCACCGCGACGTTTCTCCCCGGAAAAACGGCGTGCCGCCGCTCAGCGGTCTTGCGCGTAAAAAAAAGATCCGTCATTTTATCAGCGGGATCCCCAAGAGCGCTAAAATACTCGAAGTCGGAAGCGGTGATGGCTGGCTGGGAAAATATCTTACCGGGAACGGATGGCGCGATTATACCGGGTTGAGCATGACGGCACCGGCCGATATTGTCGGGGATGTTGCCCGGTGGAAAGAGTTGGGGATCGCTCCGGGATCATTCGACGTTGTTATCGCTTTTGAAGTAATGGAGCATGTGGAGTGCGTCAACGAGTTGTGCGCGATGCTCAAAGACGGCGGCCTTCTCCTGGCCACGCTCCCCCTGCCGCATATGGACTGGTTCTGCCGGGCGCTTGAGATAGCGGGACTGAACCAGAAACGGGGAACTCCGCATGCGAACTTACGTTATTGTAAAAAATTACCCCCCTTCGAGACGGTCGATTACCGCATTGTGGGTGGCATCTCCCAATGGGGAATATACCGCAAGCCGATCGCTTCTCACCAGAGGCAGCATCCTTAATTACTAGTAGCGCATCTATTTTTCTCTTGACAATGCCAACGGGTAATGTATAATACGTAAAATACGTTACTTTGAGTTAAAACAAGGGAAAAAGGAGAATAATATGACACAAATAGACGTTCTAACAGCAAAAGAGTTAGCAGAGTACCTTAAGCTCAATGAGAAGACAGTCATCAAGATGGCAAAATCAGGAGAATTGCCTGGTTTTAAGATCGGGAGCCAATGGCGCTTTTATCTCTCGATCGTGAATGTGTATCTGCACGATAAGGTCATGAAGGCATCGGGGAGCAAGGGGCTATCGGGGTTGGTGGATACCTCGCATAAGATTTTTCCGCTCTCCCGCCTGACCGATGCTACCTGCATAGATCTTTATTTGAAGTCGGAGACCGAAGATGGCGTTCTTCGAGAATTAGCGGCTATAGCGCAGGAGGCGGGAGTCGCGATTTCAGCCGAGAAGGCGTACGAAAAGCTTAAAGAGCGGGAGGATATGCTCAGTACCGCGGTTGGGGGCGGGATAGCGATACCTCATTCCCGCAATCCGAATGAGGAGCTCTTCCGTAAGCCGGCGGTGATCATCGGCCGATCCCTGAAAGGCGTTGATTTTGGCGCGCCTGATGGCAAAAAGGTCTATCTCTTTTTCGTGCCGTGCTCTCCTGATGTTGTCCTGCATCTGAATCTGCTCTCAAAGATCGCCCGCCTGCTTAATGACCAGGCGGTTTATAAGAAGCTGATGGATGTCAGGACAAACGATGAGGTAATGAAAATACTGCTTGAATCAGAGCGGGGTAATTTCGAGCTCTTGAACCAGATCAGCGAGTTCAGGGGCAAGCAGTTCCCGGTATAATAACCGCTTAAAGGGGTGTATGGGACTTTTATCGTTGCTTATACATGAACCGCGCTTATTTATCGCGCTGGTCTTCCTCTTGCTCTATTCCGTCATCGCCCACGAAGTGGCTCACGGATGGGTCGCGTATCTTTTTGGTGATGATACGGCCTTGCGCAACGGCAGGCTGACGCTCAATCCCGCTCGCCACATCGATCCGCTGGGGGCGCTGATGCTGATCGTCGCGGGATTCGGTTGGGCTCGCCCGGTACCGGTCAATTTTTACCGCTTGAAGCCCCGGAGGTTGGGGGTTTTTTGCGTAGCGTTGGCAGGATGTCTGACGAATATACTTATTGCGGTGGTCGTTATCGCGTTGTTGCACTTCGAGTGGGTGCGGTCACAGCCGATCCTTTCGGTCGTTCTGCCGGTCATCGCGAGGATCAATGTTGTTTTATGCGCCTTTAACCTGATACCGATACCGCCGTTGGATGGTTCGCAGATCCTGATGAATTTTCTGCCGGCGCGCGCTCAAATATCTTTGCGCAGGCTCGAACCTTTCAGTTTTATAATCCTGATAGTCCTTCTCTTTACCGGCCTCCTGAACCCCGCGATCGGATTTATGCAGGAGCGAATCTACGACGGAATAGGGCTTCTCTTCGGTATGTTCAGATAATTCGGCGCCGGACCACTCGCCGTGCCGGGCCTTCCGCTACCCTCCGATATCAAAACCGATAGTGATCGTTTTAAGAATTCCGGGAGTATGTTGATAGGACCACGGTGTTGGTCCATGGAGAGGTAAACGCGAGACGGAGCGCATGAGTACGTCCGTCTCGCGTGAGGATACCTAGGTGACCGACAGGAAGGTTTTTGAGCTTGCCATGCAGATAGGGCAGACGGGTCCCGCGATCGAATCCATGACATTGCCGCAGATCGGGCAGACGTAGAAGGTTTTCTTCCCGCCTTTCCAGGCGGCCAGGTTTTTGAGCGCGCCCTGGTAGAGGCCGGCATGGACCGCTTCGGCCGCTTTAGCGCCCATTAACGCGCCGATCGCCGATTTGACATGTTCTTTCTTTGCCTGTTCGAGGAATGCCGCGTACATCGTCTGGCTTTCGTAGGTCTCTCCCTTGATCGCCGCCGCCAGGTTCTCTTTCGTTGATTTGACGACGGGAGTTTCTATCTTGGCCTGCGGGGTGCCGCCGAGCTCTGTAATGATCTTCGCGTAACGGTCATAGTGGCACTGTTCAGCCCGTGCCGTCGCCCGGAAGAGGCTCGCGACTTTTCCGTAGCCTTCTTCGTCGGCTTTCTTCGCGAATGCCAGGTACCGTATCGCCGCGTTGTTTTCTCCGTTATACGCGGTGAGCAGGTTGTCGAGGGTGGTTGTCGCGCCGAATGAGCGACCCGCGAAAACCATACCAAAGAACATTATCGCCAGCATTACTGAACCGACCAGCTTCATCTTTCCCATGCTATCCTCCTGATAGTTTTTGTACCATGATCATGACCGGATCTAAGGCTCATACTACCACAAACCGGCTGTCGCTGTCAAAAAAAGAGAAATTTAACTTGTTTAATCCCCGGGGAAAAGTTATAATTTTTTCAAGCTTATGAAAAATACAACAACCGGTACGCTTAAGAGCCAATCCTGGGATTTTGATCATAGTAATTGCGATCAGGAAATTCTCTTCGCTAAACTCGGCACCTCTCCCAAAGGGCTCACCGAGCATGACGCGCGGGAACGTCTTGAGGCGTACGGACTCAATGAACCGGCTAAGAAGAAGAAACGGACGATCGTCGTCCAGATCCTGCTGAAGTTCGTTAATCCCCTCGTCATCGTCCTGCTGGTTATCGCCGCTTTTTCGATCTTTTTCGGCGAGAAGATCCAGGCCGCGCTGGTCATGATGATGGCGGTCATGTCGGTCGTGCTCTCATTCATCCAGGAATATAAGGCGAGCAAAGAAGCCGAGAAGCTGAGCGAAATGGTGCGCGCGACCGCGACCGTCTACCGCGGTGGGAAGCCCAAAGAGATCAAAATACGCGAGATCGTTCCGGGCGATATCATCGATCTCTTCGCGGGCGATATGATCCCCGCCGACCTGAGGATCATTTCCTGTAAAGACCTCTTCATTAATCAGGCTTCACTGACCGGGGAATCGTTTCCGGTCGAGAAGACGGCCGCCTGCGCGTCCGTCAAAAGCGGTGTCGGCGCGGCGATGAACAACATGGTCTTCATGGGGTCGAGTGTCGTCAGCGGCACCGGCCTGGGCGTTGCCGTCAAGACCGGCATGTATACCCAGTTCGGCGAGATCTCGCGAAGGCTCTCCGCGGCGCCGGTCGAAACGAGTTTCGATAAAGGTATACGCCAGTTTACCTGGCTGATGATCAGGCTCATGCTCCTGATGGTCGTCGTGATCTTCGCGATCAACGCGCTGCTTAAGCATAACCCGTTCGAGGCGCTCCTCTTTTCGCTCGCGGTTGCTGTCGGGCTTACCCCCGAGATGCTGCCGATGCTGGTGACGATCAATCTTTCGAAGGGCGCGATAGCGATGTCGAAGAAAGAGGTCATCGTCAAGCGGCTCAACTCGATCCAGAATTTCGGCGCGATGGATGTGCTCTGCACCGATAAGACCGGCACGCTGACGCTCGACAAGATCGTGCTCGAGAAACACTGCGACGTTGTCCGCAAGGAAGATGACGGCGTGCTGCGGCTCGCCTATATCAATAGCTTTTACCAGACCGGCCTCAAGAATATCCTGGACCGCGCTGTTCTTAAACATGAAAAAGGCCTCGCGCTGGGATATAAGAAGGTCGACGAGGTGCCGTTCGATTTTTCACGCAGGCTCATGTCGGTCGTTGTCGATATGGACGGCAAACATACGATCATCGCCAAGGGCGCTCCCGAGGAGATCTTTAAGCGATGTGTCTCCTATGAACTCGACGGAGAGACGCTCGAGATGGAGCAGCTCCTCCTTGCCGATCTAAAGACCGAATACGAGTTCCTGAGCCAGAGCGGGTTCAGGGTGCTTGCCGTCGCGTATAAGGAATTCAGCGAAAAAAAAGAGGTCTACTCGAAAGATGATGAACAGGGACTCATCCTTAAAGGGTATATCGCGTTCCTGGATCCCCCGAAACCGACCGCGAAGAAGACGATCGAGATGCTCAAAAATCTCGGGATCGATTTTAAAGTCCTGACCGGCGATAATGAGCTCGTGACGAAGAAGATCTGCAGCGAAGTCGGCCTTGACGTCAAGGGGCTGGTGACGGGCGATCTTCTCGAGAAGATGAGCGATGACGAGCTTAAAAATGTTGTCAAAACAACGAATGTTTTCGCGCGCCTTTCGCCGATCCAGAAAGAGCGGGTCATTAAGGCGCTGCGCAGCAACAACCATACCGTCGGCTATCTGGGTGACGGTATCAACGACGCTCCGGCGCTGAAGGCCGCCGACGTCGGTATCTCAGTTAATAACGCGGTAGATATCGCCAAGGAATCGGCGGATATTATTCTGCTCAAGAAGAGCCTCCTGGTGCTCGGCGATGGTGTTATTGAGGGGAGAAAGACCTTCGGCAATATTCTTAAATATGTCAAGATGGGGGCCTCGTCGAACTTCGGCAACATGTTCAGCATGACCGGTTCGAGCCTTTTTCTTCCTTTTATGCCGATGCTGCCGATCCAGATCCTGCTCAATAATTTTCTCTATGATGTCTCCCAGGTCGCGATCCCTTCCGACGAAGTGGATAAGGAATATGTGTATAAAGAGCGCCCCTGGAATATCGAATATATCAAGAAGTTCATCATCGTCATCGGGCCGATCAGTTCGATCTTCGATTTTATCACCTTCGGTGTTCTGCTCTGGGTATTCCACGCTCCGCAGCCGCTCTTTAATACCGGCTGGTTCCTTGAGTCGCTCTGTACGCAAACGCTTGTCATCCACGTCATACGTACCGGTAAGGTGCCGTTCATTGAAAGCAAACCGAGCTCTTTCCTGCTCTTTACTTCGATCTATATCGTTACGATCGGGCTGGTGATCCCGCTCACCCCGCTGGGGCGGTTCTTTAAATTCGTTGTCCCGCCGTTCTCATTCTTCATCGCGCTGGTGCTTATTGTGACCGCGTACCTTTTCCTGGTGCAATTTGTCAAGAGCTGGTTCATCAAAAAATACGGATACGAATAACGGACGGGAATTATACGCTGGAGGAGATGCCGGATCTATGGTATACTATCTCCAGAAGAGGCTGGTCTATCTGAGGATATGAGTAAATTACACGATTATATTCAGTATATATATCGCGGCAAAAAAGAGGGTGGGCTGCTGGTCGACGATGACCGCGTTACGGTTCGCGGTGAGATAGGGCGTCTGCGCCAGGAGTCCCACTTCGGACGGACGCGGCCTGCCTGGTTCACGGGAACGGCATTCCTCTCGGCGATCTGTATCCTTCTTTGCGGCGTAAGTCTGACGCTCTTTATGCTCCTCAGAACGGAGCTTGCGAGGACGAATACGGTCCTGATGCTCCTGGCATCGAAATCGAATAAAATAGACCGGTCACTGACCGGGAATATGCGCCAGATCTCCGAGATTTTTCTGGACGCGAACCGGGCGAAGGAACAGATCGCCGCGGCTAACGCGCGCATAGATGATGTAAGCCTGGTCCTGAACGATCTTATCGTGCGCACTGATGCCCTCGCGCTCGATACCAGGATCCTGACGGAAAAGACGGGCCTGTCGATCCAGCGGGTCAGCAGCCTGAATAAAGGGCTTAAGCAGACCAATGAGGCGCTGGCGGCCCGCCAGCGGGAGATCTCAGCCGTCACAAAACTTATCGGAAGCCTCGGCCGCCGACTCAACAGCCTGCGTATCGAGATAGCCGCGGTCAGGATGGCCGCGGAAAAGAAAGCCGTGGAACAAACGGCAGCTCCGGCGCCGCAACCGGCCGCTCCGGCGCCCCGGTAAGAAGCAGTACGCAGCATTAAACGCATACCAAGAAAGTGTAGAAGACTATGCATAAGAATGAAAACGCAGCAGCACATGAAAATAATCCGTCGCAGGGGTTAACACAACCCACGCATGGTTTTGACGGGCTCGGGATAGCTCCGAAGATCCTCGCGGTTCTCGACCGTATCCATTTCAAGGTCCCGACACCGATACAGGTCAAGGCGATACCCGCCGCGGTCCAGGGAAAGGACGTGATCGGCATCGCGCAGACCGGCACCGGTAAAACGCATTCGTTCGCGATACCGATGGTTCAGCTGCTCGCCCAGAAGAAGGGGATGGGGCTGGTGCTCGCGCCGACGCGTGAGCTGGCGCTCCAGATCAATGATACGTTCAAAGCGCTCGCGGACGCCTTCGGGATGAAAACCGCCTGTTTGATCGGCGGGGCGCCGATGCAACCGCAGACACAGGCGCTCCACCGCCAGCCGCGCATTGTCGTGGCGACACCGGGAAGGCTCATTGACCATATGTCGCAGTGGAATATCATGCTCGACGGGGTCGTGATGCTGGTGCTCGACGAAGCCGACCGGATGCTCGATATGGGTTTTGCCCCGCAGATAGACCAGATCCTGCGGTTCGTGCCGAAGGAGCGCCAGACGATGCTCTTCTCGGCGACGATACCGCCGGACATCATGAAGATCGCCTCCAAGCAGATGAAGCTTCCGGTATGCGTCGAGATCGCGCGCTCGGGTACGGTCGCCGAGATGGTGACACAGGAGCTCTTTATCGTTAAAAGAGAAGCCAAACTTAAACTCTTAGGAAAACTTCTCGCGCAGTACCAGGGCGCGGTCCTGCTCTTTGCCCGGACCAAACACGGCGCTTCGAAGATAACACGATCGATCCGCGAGATGGGCTTTCGCGCGGCCGAGATGCACTCGGACCGCAGTCTCTCACAGCGGCGCGACGCGCTTGATGGTTTTAAAGCGGGAAGGTATAAAGTCCTGGTCGCGACCGATATCGCGGCCCGCGGCATTGACGTGACCGGCATCGAGCTGGTCATCAATTACGATCTCCCGGATGACGCTTCAAATTACGTGCACCGGATCGGACGCACCGGCAGGGCGGGGCACAAAGGGCACGCGATCGCGCTCGCGACGCCCGATCAGGCGGAGTTGGTCCGCGACATCGAAAAGGTCATGATGACCCCCTTGCCGATCTCAAAACATCCTGAATTCCCGCCCGAGATCTTTTCGGGGCACCCGGAACCGCGCCGGCAACCGCAACAGCGGGGTAACCGCCCGCAGCGTTCGCACGGCGGCCAGCATGGCCAGCAGGGCGGTTACGGACGCTCTTCGGGTGGCAGTGGAGGCGGCGGTGGTGGTGGCGGCAGACGATTCCGCAGGTTCTAAAGAATAGCGAAGGCATAGAGAAGACGTAGTAATACAGAAGGCGCCAGCAATGGCGCCTTCTTTATTTACTTGTAAGGCTTCTATTTTTACGGGTCCTGTCGCGTCAACCGGTTCGCTGGATCGCTCAGGACTGCTCCAGCGGCAGTCCCTTGCTCGGAAAAATCTCTTTTTACTTTCGCTTTCAGCGAAAGACCAAGCTAAAAAGAGATTTTTACGTCCTGCTCACCGGGATTGCCGCGCCACCCGTAAAAATTTGTTCCCGTCTAGGTGGCTCGTGACGCATAAGTAGTTAATCACTTGATTGTTAATAACTTGACAATTATTTTCTTCTACGATATACTGTGTCCCATGAAGAAACCGAAGCGGCCAGAAAAAGTGCCTCAGCAACCGGTTGATCCCCGGTCCGGCGAGTACTGGGAGAGGATCAGGAAGTACGGAGAACGCTACAGCGCGTTCGACTGGCCGTCGGTGCGGCTGGTACTCGATCTCATCTATACCTATGATGTTCTGATGAGACGTGTTGAGAAAAGGATAGCCTCGCTTGGCATCTCAACATCTTCCTTTAATATACTCATGATCCTCAGCAGCAACGTTGGTAAGGGGTGCCGGCAGGAAGAGATCAGCCAGCTCCTCTTGGTCAGTCGGGCGAATATTACCGGACTCATCGATCACTTGGTCAAGAAGGGGCTCGTTAAGCGGTGCGCTGATCCCAGCGACCGGCGCGTCTGGAATATCATGATTACCGCGAAGGGGGAGAAGCTTCTCGCGTCATATCTGCCGGGCCACTATCAGGAGATTAGGGAGCGGCTGTGTTTTCTCAGCGTCAAAGAAAAGGATCTGTATAGCGATTTTTTAACACGACTAAGAGAAAGTAACCGATGATGAGAATTGCGAGATTAATCAGAAAAGTGGTGATCTGTTCTTTTGCGGCGGTCGTTGTAGCGGCGGTGATCGCTGCCCCCGGGAGGGCGGCGGATGGAGCGATCCGCCATGCGGGTGCGGTCAAAAGTCTTCACCTCAACGACGCTGTGGATCTGGCGCTGCGCAATAATATTCTGATACGTACCGCGCATGAGCGGGTATCCGAAGCGGATGGGGTGCGTCTCCAATCGGTTGCCGATCTGCTGCCGCATCTTTCAGCAGCGGCGTACCAGCAGCGGGTCTGGCACGAAAATCCCGCGGCGATGGGTTTTTCAGGTTTGGGCATTATCGGGCCCTTCAATAATTTTGACGCGCGCCTCTTTCTGACGCAGAAGCTCTTTGATATCAGCGCCTTCGCGCGCGGCAGGGCCGGTTCGGTCGGTTCCGAGATCGCGCGCCTCGAAGAGGGGTTCGCCCGACAGAAGGTTGTCCTTGCCGCGACGATCGCGTACCTGGAAGCGCTACGTTCCTTTAATGGTTTATGTGCGTCGAACGCCGATCAGGCGCTCGCTGAACGCCTTCTTCTCAAGGCGCTGCATCAGCACGAAGCCGGGGTTGCGACCGGTGTCGATGTCGCGCGCGCCCGGACACGGGCCGCCGAAGAGCGGTTGCGCGCGGCGCAGGCGCGGTTTTTCTACCGGCAGGCGCGGCTGGAATTAGCGCGGGTGACCGGACTTTCGTTCGGCGCACCGATCCGTCTGGCCGACCGGTTGGCGCTTTCCGCTGAAACGATTCCGGGGACCGGCGAGGCGTTGTCGTCGGCAATGGCGCAGCGACTCGAAATGCAGCTATCGCGGAAGCGGGTCTTGTTCGAGAAATACCGGACCGACGAAGCCGGCATGAAACGTCTGCCCTCCGTTGAGATCGCGGCAGATTACGGCTGGAATGGCACCGGGATCGACCAACGGAACCCGGAGACGGGGCAGGGGATCATCAGGGCGAGCATGCCGCTCTTTGAGGGGGGCATGATCACCGGAGCGGCGCGCGCCGCGGCGAGCCGCCGCCGGCAGGCAGAGCTGGCGCTCGGAGATATCGCCCGTCAGGTCGATGAGGATGTCCGCCTGGCCCTCTGCCGGATCAGGACCGGTACCGAGAGGGTCTTGGCCGCCGAAGAGGTTGTGAGGCTGGCGCAGCGGGAGCTTGAGATGGCCAGCGACCGGTTTGCCGCCGGGATCGGGGATAATATAGAGGTGTTAACCGCGCAGACGGCTTTTGCGAACGCGGCAGACGCGCGTATCGCCGCGCTTGCCGAGTATCAGGGGGCGAGCGCTAATCTGTATGCGGCTATGGGAGAGATCGAAGAATTCCGGCTCGCGAGCCGCCGTTAAGGAGAGATCATGAACGAGAAAGAGATCAAAAAACCTTTTTATCATAAACTGCCGACCTCAAAAAAGAGGTTCTGGGTAGGTGCCGGCGCGTGCGCGATCTTCATGGTCGCTTTCGGGGTCCATTACTATGTCTATGAGCGTTCCCACGATTCCACCGATGACGCGTATGTTGAGGCGCATATTATCCAGATCAGCGCGAAGATCCCCTCGCACGTGACCGCTGTCGCGGTCGAGGATAACCAGGAAGTCGCCGAAGGGGCTTTGCTGGTCGAAGAGGATGTGCGTGACTACGAGACGAAACTCGCGATAGCAACGGCCGAATCCGAGGCCGCGATCGCCGAGCGCTCTCAGGCCGCCGATGATGTCGAGCGTTATGTGAAACTGCAGGCCAGTGATGAGCTCTCCCGCCAGCAGCTTGACCGATCGCGTTTGCGTCTCGAACAGGCACAGGCGCAGGTTGCCCGCGCAAAAGCAGCTCTCGACCAGGCCCGTCTCTATCTTTCATATACGAAGATTATGTCGCCGTCAAAAGGGCGCGTCACCAAAAAGAGCGTTGAGGTGGGCGCGTATGTCCAGACCGGCCAGGCGCTGCTCGCGATCGTGACACCCGAACGCTGGGTCGTCGCGAATTTCAAAGAGACGCAACTGACGCACATGCGGCCCGGACAGGAAGCGCGTATTAAAGTCGACGCTTACCCGGGGAAGGTCTACCGGGGGCGCGTCGAGAGCATCCAACGCGGCACCGGAGCGCGTTTTAGTCTCCTGCCGGCGGAGAACGCGACGGGCAATTTCGTCAAGGTCGTTCAGCGCGTGCCGGTCAAGATCGTTTTCGACGAAGAACCGGAACCGGGCCATCCGCTCATTCCCGGCATGTCGGTCGATGTGAGCGTGGTGACCAGCTAGGTTTATTCTACCAGGTACGAGTCGGTATTCATGGATTATCCCGTCAAGAACAGAAAATTCATCGCGATAGCGGTCGTCTTCGGAGCGTTCCTCTCCGTCATGGACGTCAGCGTCGTTAACGTCGCGCTTCCCCATATGATGGGGAATTTCGGGCAGACGCTCTCGGCGATCACCTGGGTCGCGACCAGTTACAGCATCGCTGAGATCATCATGGTCATGATGACTGGCTGGCTCTCGCGGCTCTTCGGCAGGAAAAAGCTCTACCTTTTTTCGTTCGCGCTCTTCACGGTCGGGTCCGCGCTCTGCGCGACCGCCCACACATTCCCGCAGATGATCATCTACCGTGTTATTCAGGGGATCGGCGGCGGATGTCTTATTCCGATCTCGCAGGCGATCCTGCGCGAGACCTTTCCGCCGAAGCAGCAGGGGATGGCGATGGCTTTTTTCGGGATGGGGGTCGTACTCGCGCCCGCGATCGGGCCGGTCATCGGCGGTTGGCTGACCGATCATTACGGATGGCCCTGGATATTCTATATCAATATCCCGTTCTCGCTCGTGGGGATGCTGATGATCAACGCTTTCGTCCACGATCCCCACTACTTAAAACGCGGCGTCAGTAAGATCGACTGGTTTGGCATCGCGCTTCTGACGATCGGGTTGACGGGGCTCCAGATCTTTCTTGAGCGCGGGCAGGAGAGCAACTGGTTCGAGTCGGGCACGATCACGGCGACGGCGATCGTCACCGCGCTCGCGCTGACGATCTTCGTCATCCGGGAGCTCATGGTCAAGGACCCGATCGTCAATTTCCGCCTGCTGAAGGATATCCGGCTCAGCGTCGGTTCGATCATGGTATTTCTCTTCGGCATCGCGCTCTTTGGAACAACGTTCGTGCTGCCCCAGTTCACTCAGCAGCTGCTGGGATACCCCGCTTTTGAAGCGGGCCTGGTCCTTCTGCCGCGGGCCATGATGCTCTTCTGTTGCATGCCGATCGTCGGGTTCCTCTTTAATCATCTTAACCCCCGGTGGATGATCATCTTCGGCATTTCCGTCATTTTTGTAACCTATATGCAGCTCGCCCATCTTTCACTCGATGCCAGCTTTATGAATCTTGTCCCTATTTTAGTGCTTATGGGGGTCGGGATGCCATTTATGTTCGTGACGCTCTCAACGACGGCGCTCATTTCGATACCCCGTGAAGAGATGACGCAGGCCTCGGGGATCTACACCCTGGCCCAGCGTGTCGGCGGTAACGTCGGCTACGCGTTCATCGCGACGATCATCGCGCGGCGCTTTGAGGTCCATCGGGCGCATCTGATTGAACATATTAATCCGTACAACCCGTATTTTACGCACTTTTCTCAGCAGTTCACCGGCTTTTTTGCCTCCCAGGGTATGGGGCCGGTGATCGCCGCGCGGCGCCTTCTCGAGGTGACGAACCGCCTCGTCGGCCGCCATGCGATGATGCTCGCCTACAATGACTCCTCCTGGCTCCTGGGTATGCTCTTCCTCGCGATCCTTCCGCTTACGTTCCTTTTGCCCTCCAAGCGCCCCTCACATAAGATCGACGCGCCGGCGCATTAGTGGACATGGATGTTGTTGATAATATTCCATGAACAGAAAAAAATTTGACAAATCAAAAACCGTCATGTATACTTAGATAAGGAAGAAAAAAGTTACTTAATGCAATAAAAAAAGCTGTGCGAAAAAGGGGAGGCTGTCATGAAGGTATTTTTTTTGAAGGCTACTTTAATACTTTTTTTAGTTCTTTCAATGCTGCCATTCGCTAACACCTGCTTTGCGCGTGTCGCGTTTGACAGCACACAGGAGCTGCTCCGCACGCCCAACAGAGATGATGTCAATTATTGCGTTGCTTCCTATAAGAATGATATGTACGCGATATGGATCGAGCAAGGTTTTAGGGGCAGATTTACATTATTGATCGACAAATCAAAGGATTGTGGCCGCCAATGGGGCCAATTGGGCCATTATGGCAAGGTTATTGCGCAGGGCATGTCATATGTAGGTTATAACAGTAATTGTCTCTTTGTAAAGAACGGCATTGTTTTTGTCACTTATTTCAGCGACCGTATGCACCTGATCAAATCGACTGATGGTGGAGAAACGTTCCAGGAGGCGGGCGCCTATCCCGTTGATTTTAAGGGGATAGCGGCTATGGATACCGCAATTAATTCGACCGGAGATTATATCTATTCGGTGAGCGCCGCCGCTTTTCTCGCCGACACGGGTTTTCAGATGGACGCTCTTACCATGACAAAATCAGTCGATGGGGGCGCTACTTTTTCAAATACCTCTATGGTCACGATTCCCGCGGGCACCATACAGTGTGGTCAGCTCCGCGATGTGAGTATACAGGTAAGTGCGGATGGTAAGGAGCTCTATCTTTTTGTGAGAGATTATGCCCTGATAAATGGTGTGTACAAAACGCGCCTGCTCTTTACGCGATCTCTTAACGGTGGGGTAGCCTTTGAACCCTATAAAGAGGTATGTAAGAGCAATATCGATCCCTATGTGGTCCCGCTCGATAGTACTGGCCAGGAGATGCGTACCGCCATTGATAAGGGAGGGAAGATATATGTTGCCTGGCTGGCTGTCGATGACGCGAATGGCAAAGGGATCATTACGTTGTCGGAATCGAGCGATAAGGGCGTTACCTTCGTTCATTCGCGGGTAACGGGAGCCAATGATGTTTACGTCTGTAACCCCTCGATCTGCGTAACTGATAATTTGAAAGTCCATGTCGCTTTCAATCGGTATTCCGCTTTCTGGGATGACATCGATAAGGCGTACCTTAAGAATCTCTACGAGCTTCGTATCGCTGAGCGGACACCGGGCGGTAAACTCGCCGAGACCCTTATCTATGGCCCGTACCGCTGTCCGCGCTATGAAGGAGATATTATAGAATCTCCGGCGATGTGCGCGGGGCAGGACGCAAATAACGTCTTTATTATGTGGCGGGATATTCCATCGGTTCCCGGTACCTCGCTTGCCGGCACGCCTGATACATCAACCGACCTTTTCGGGGCAACGTATCCGGCCATCGGCAATAAGGTCCTCGACGAAGGCAGCACGCTTGATTTTACCGTTCACGCGACCGATGATGGCCGACCGCTGACCTACAGCATCTATCCCGGAGGTGATCTTAACCATAACGGTTCCCTGGATACGAATGATATCAGCGGAATACTTAATCTTATATGGGCTGAAAAAGGCTCCGTTAACTGGAACGGCGAAGCAGATATGAGCGGGGATGGCGCGATCTATCCTATTGATTACCTTATGGCAATGACTTCGTACACTAATAAACTGACCGGACTTCCCGCAGGCCTGTCGATAGATAAATATACCGGCCATGTCACCTGGACGCCGACCTATAAACAATCAGGCGCGTATCAGGTGATTTTCAGGGCTTCGGACGGGTCCAGTGTCGCGTCTGAAATGATAACGATTACCGTCAATAACGTCAACGCGCCGCCGGCCGTCGGCACGATAACTCCCGCTCAGGGCGTTTCGGCTCCGGGCACCGGCAATGAGGTGCTCTTTACCACGACATACACCGATCTCGATGGTGCCGGCACGATAAGCATCGCCGACTTTCTGGTTAATAACCCGGCACTCAACAACACCATCAACGCCGCCACCGATTATAAGAATTGTTTCCTCGGATTTTATACCAGTGCCGATGGAAAGCTCTCTATGCTCAAGGATGATGGCGTGACCGCAACGGCGGGAATCACCCCCGGGACAGCGGGAGTGATCGGGAACTCCTACGCCAGTTTGGATGGTTCCCGGTCAAGCGTAACGAAAGCAGGCGATACCCTGACGATAAAGTGGGCGGTGACGTTTAAAGAGCCCTTTTCAGGTAAAACGTACAAGACATACTTAATTTCAAAGGATGAGGTTCTCTGGAATAGTTGGGCACAGAAGGGGACGTGGACCGTCAACCGGAAGCCGGTCCTCATTCCCAGAGGCAACACAGAGTGTTATCAGAACGTTAATCTTAAGTTTTTCATTTTAGGGACCGACGGGGACACCGGGGCCCGGTTAACGTATTCGGTGACAGGATTGCCCGGGGCTACCATGAACAGCGCTACGGGTGAATTTAACTGGAAGCCTGCTTCATTGGGAACCTATTCGGCTACCTTCTCCGTCTCGGACGGCATGGCTGTCGACTCACAGACCGTAGCGATCAAGGTAACGCCCCCTCCCGACCTGACCTTCGGGAGCATTACCGCGGAGCCTTCCAGTACGATGTCAGGCGCAAGTGGACCGGGCGCGGGCTCTGTCAAATCGAAGAATTATGATTTTTATGTGTATTTTTCTAATATCGGGGGAGGAACGGTTAGCTCGCCATTCAAGATCAAGATCTATGTCAAGGAAGGCTCCGTAACCAAGTACATCGCCACTCAAGAAGTTCCGAGCATGAGGAATAACTCACAGGGACTGAGAGTATTTACCACCGCTCTTGAGAAAGGGAAGAGTTATACCGCGGTATTTACGATCAATGAAGACAAGACGGTGTACGAAAGTAATTACTACAACAATACCAAAACCATTACGGTAAACGCGAATTAAGCGAATGCATTAATCGTGTCACGTGGTAGCGGGGTGAAAAATGGAGGTGCTCTCATGAAGATCTATGGAAGAATGATTCTGGTAATGGTACTCGCATTGTGCGCGCTCGGCACAGGGCAGGTGACTGCTCATGCAGATGGCGTACCGGTAATAACCACAACCGATAAGATCGTGGTGATAGGCAAGGATAATGATTTTCTGGTTGAGGCGACGGGGGGTACCGGGACGTTGAGCTTTTCAGCTTCCGGGCTTCCTTCGGGAGCGAAGTTTGACCCCGCCACCCATAAGTTTACCTGGTCAAATCCCACCCAGCCAACAATAACTCAAAAGGGGACCTATCCCGTAAAATTCACGGTCTATGACAGTGCCACTACCGTATCAAAAACAATTAATATTTCCACTATGTATACAGAGGAAACGAAAATAACATCTAATAACTACGACCATCCTTCGGTTGGGATTTACGGTGATCAGGTCGTATGGTATGAGGTCAATAACGGTACGGTATATGGTATATATAAATGTTCACTCTCGGCTGGGGCGTTACCGATCACTTTAGTCGATTCAAAAGCGCGCGTGCAGTATTTTAGCTATCCCGGTTTAATAGCCCGAAAGGACGCCGGCGCTGTGTGGACCGATTGCAGAGCGCAAGCTGATCAGCAGATCTATGCCTGTGATCTCAATGGAGGACAGGAGCGGGTTCTTATTGACCGACCGGGCAATCAGGATCTTTGCGATTTCTACATGAATAAGGCTTTATGGGTCGAAGGTTCAGCGCTCTACCTGAGTAACCTTGGTGTCATCAGCGCTTCCCAGCCGGTTAAAATGACCAGCGCTGGAAATTACGGCAAGCTCTCGGAAAATTATGCCGTATGGGAGGATTACCGGCTCGGCGGTTCGACAATATACGCGTATGATTTAAAAGCCGCTCAGCTGAGTAGGTTAACTAACAGCCTTTCCGCGCGATTGCCGGTTGTTGATGCCGATATGGCAGTGTGGTCGGAAGGTTCCAATCTGTACAAATATCAGTTTTCTACGAAAGCGAAAAGTTTTGTCGGTTCCATTGAAAGTAATATGGTGATGGATATGTCTGTTGATAAGGTCGTGTATGCGGGTAGGTCATCTTTGTATTACAAATACCCGCTCTACATATATGATCTGTCGACAAGCCAGAAGTTCAAGGTAACGGATGTCGCGGAAGGGGTTGGAGGGTATTTTACGCCGTACATGGCGGCAATGTATGATAATAAGGTTGTCTGGGTAGCCCCCAAAGCGCCTAATACGATTTCATATTATAATCAAAATAATGTTTATGTTACACAATTTAATATCGCTCCGGCCATCAGTACCGTAACCGCGCCAATAAAGGCAACGGATCCGATCATACTAGAAGGAAGAGATTTCGGGGCCGCCAAGAAGGCCGACTCCAGGATAGTTTTTACCGGTGCTTACGCGGTGGATGCGGATATCCAGGGGTGGACGAGCACTAAGATAACCTGCCGTATACCCGCAGGAGCGCGGTCAGGAACGGTCAAGGTGATTACTACGGCCGGCACCAGCAATGAGGTTCCGATAACCTTGCCAAACCAGGGATCGGCGCCTCAGGTAGGAACGCTTGACCCGGTTAATTTTACCAGCAACATCGGTAATTACATTACATTCACCGCGACGTTCACGGATGCTGATGGTTTTAAGGATTTGCAGAATTGCTATTTATCAGCACACATAACGACCAGCTCGCAGGTTCTCTGTCTCTATGCTAAGTATTACCAGAGCCCTGACGGTTTGGTGAAAAAGTTTTATATCGCGGACGATACCGGCAGGACGTGGCTTGGTGGATATGAGCCGGGAGCACATGTGATAATCTCAAATTCCCGCGCGAGTCTAGACTGTTCATTGTCTCGAGCCTCGGGTTCGGGAAATACTCTTACGGTTCAATTTGCGGTGGCGCCCAGGCCCCTTTTTACCGGTGTCAAAAATCTCTACATGAAGTGCGACGATCAATCGGGAAAAACGTCGGGTGATTGGGTGAAAAAAGGATGGTGGACGATTCCCGAAAACCGGGCTCCGGGAGCAACGAGCTTGTATCCGGTCAATGGGGCGTCACAGAGCAACGTTATACAACCGTTTACCGCATCGTATTACGATCCCGATAGCGTCAATGACCTGAAAACTTGTTATTATCTGCTCTCGGGCGGCGGAGCCAGCATTACGTTGCGCCTGGTCAATGATTGCTCCTCATACGAGCAGCCTAAAGTTTATATGGCAAATGACCCCGGCAAGCAGCCTTCCTATCTCGGAGGCTTTGAGATAGGTTCTAATAATGTCATCGAGAATTCATATGCAAAATTGTACTGCGACGGCACAGACGTATATTCTATTGCGGGTCGCCTTATTGTAATCTGGAAGATCGAGTTTAAGGCTGCGGCTAAAGGTGTAAAGAGCCAATACGTGTTCTGCCTTGACCAATCAGGCAGAAGTTCGCCCTACGATTCGCAGTATAAAGGCACTTGGACGATACAGTAGACACGTTTTACATTGTCTTCTAAAGAGTAAGTCCGGCATCGGTGATATAACGCCCCGGGAACATCAGCC
>JBAWYO010000013.1:0-18043 GCA_037143495.1 Candidatus Omnitrophota bacterium
ACGGTGTCCTGATCGTTGACGGCAGTGCCCCGCTCGCCGGCAAGCTGCAATGCCCTGTAAGGATCGAAATTAAAGACGGTTACGCGCGGAAGATCCCGATAGCGGCGTTGGCGCGGCTGATCGCGCCGCTGGGAAAGAAGGCCCTGAACGTCGCCGAATTCGGCATCGGGCTCAACCCCCGGGCCCGCGTTACCGGCAATACGCTGGAAGATGAAAAGGCCAGGGGGACGGCGCACATCGCTTTCGGGAACAACAGCGCATTCGGCGGCAGGGTTTCGTGCCCGTCGCATCTGGATATGGTATTTTTAAAACCGCTGATCTACGCGGATGGAGTGCGAGTGAATATATGAACCTCAATATGTATCTTACCAAAGCAGGTTTTTGTGCCCGCAGAAAAGCAACAACCCTTGTTAAAGAGGGCAAAGTTTCCGTCAACGGAAAGATCGTCCTTGAGCCCTGGCATGAGGTAGCCGTTGCGGATGAGGTTGCGGTCAACGACAAAAAACTGCGCATCGGTAAGATCCACTATCTCGCGGTCAATAAGCCGAGCGGCGTTACGGTCACGCTCGAGGACCGCCATGCGATCACGAAGATCTCTGACGTGATTCCTAAGAGTTATGGCAGGCTCTTTCCGGTCGGCCGTCTTGATAAGAATTCTCGGGGGCTGCTGATCATGACCAATGACGGCGATCTTTGCCAGAAACTGACGCATCCGAAATTTGAGATCGAAAAAGAGTATGTGGCGCGCGTCCGGGGGGCACTTGGGACGACGGGGCTGGCGAAGATACAGCAGGGGGTCCGCGACGGCGATGATGACCTTACCGTGCGGTCCTGTTCGATCATCAGTTCGAACGAGAACGTTACGGTCCTTAAGGTCGTCGCTATTGAAGGCAAGAAGCGGCATATCCGGAGACTGCTCGAACAGACAGGGTATTCGGTGATGGACCTGCAGCGGGTGCGGATCGGATCGCTTAAGCTGGGGGCGCTGCGCGAAGGCGAATATGAGGAGCTTACCCGCGAGACGATCTATCGCGCGACACTCGGCGCTGATGCGTGAGCGGGGAGCGGGGTGACCAGTGGATGAAGAGAGATACACCTTTAAGCAGGCAGAGGCATTGCGGGAGCATGAGGCCCGGTGCAAGCGCTGCGGCGATTGCTGCGGCGGTTATGACAGCGACCCCTGCGCGAACCTGGCGAAGGATTCCCGCGGCGCTTATTATTGCCGGGATTACGATCACCGGCTGGGTCCCCAAAAGACCGTTTCCGGCCGGGCGTTTACCTGCGTTGAAATACGTGATATCGTAAAATTTGACCTGCCGTATGCATCATGTGCGTATAAAAAGTGAGGGGGCTATGAAGAAGGTTTGGTTATTCCTGGCGGTAGGGATCGCCGTTGGGGCATTTATTGCGGGTGGGTACGCGGCCGCCGACAGCACCGATGACCAGTATGGTAGAGAGATCAAAGCGATGAAATGTATTATTTCGAGGGTCGATCATATTGAACACGAAATAGGCGTGCGCGGTCTTGAGGAGATCACCTTCAAACTTGAACCCGGGATACGATTTTACCACGGCGAACATGACGCGGGCGCCGGCGACCTGAAACCCGGTACGCACGCGGTGATTAAATACTATTATGACACTCACGATACGCCGCGGTTATTGAGCCTGACCAATACGGAGGAAGAATGAAGCTTTCACGCGACCTGGTTGTTCTCGATCTTGAAACGACCGGCGTCTGGATAGAGAAGGATAAGATCGTCGAGATTGGGATGGTGCGCTGCGCTCCCGACGGGAGCAGAAGAACTTTTATTAAGCGTGTTAATCCGGGGATCCCGATACCGGCGAACGTGAGCCGCATTATCGGTATTACCGACGCGGATGTCAAGGACGCGCCCGCGTTCAAGGAGATAACGCAGGAGGTGCTTGATTTTCTCGGAGACGCTGATATCGGCGGTTTTAATGTCGAACGCTTCGATCTTCCGGTCCTCGAGCGGGAAGTTTTTGACGCGGGGCTGCGTTTCGAATGGCGCAATCGCGTCGTTTATGATGCCCAGAAAATATACCATATTCACGAGCAGCGCGACCTGATGGCGGCCTACCAGTTTTATTGTGCCAAGACGCTCGTGAACGCACACACGGCTCTCGGGGATGTCGAAGCGACGCTCGAGATCATCGGCGCGCAGGTACAGAAATACGGCGCCGGCGAGGAGGCGATCGAAGCCCTCAAGGAATTCGACTATGAACGCCCCATCGAGTATTTCGATAAAGAGCGCAAATTCCGCTGGTGGAACAGGAAGCTCTATCCGACCTTCGGTAAATACGCGCGCAAGGTCAGCCTCGACGTGATCGCCAAAACGGACAAGCCGTACCTTGAGTGGATCCTGACGAAGGATTTTACCCTGGAGGTCAGGGAGATGATCGAAGGTGTTTTGCGCGGCAAGTTCCCCGAATTCCCTGAGAAGCCGGTATGAAGAAACTCTTTCTTCGCTGCTGTGTGACCGTCGCGGCGCTCTTTATTGTGGTCAAGACGATGCCCGGCATTCAGGTCCAGGACCTGCAGACGACGATCGTCGCCGCGTTAGTTATCGGGCTGCTCAACGCGTTCCTGCGGCCGTTCCTGGTGATGCTGACGCTTCCGTTCACCATATTGTCGCTGGGTATCTTCACGCTTTTTATTAACGGATTCATTTTTTATATCGCTCCCCGTCTTGTTAAAGGTTTTGTTGTTGCTGATTTTTGGAGCGCTTTCTGGGCGGCGCTCTTATTCAGCGTTATCAGTTTTCTGCTGAATGTTCTGACGGGAGCGGGTGCCATGGTCAACGTCCGGCGCAGGGGATCGACGGCGAGCCGCCCTGACCGCGGTACGGTTATTGATACTGAGGCTACGAGAGAGGATTAGGAGCGCTGTACCCATCTTCTCGGCGGATTGCATTTTACGACAGGTAGCATGCGAAAAAAAGGATATATCCTCATAACGGCACTCATCATAGGAGCTGCCGTTTTTTATTTTTATACCGGCCGCGGGTCACTGCGTACGACGACAGGGCTGTATGAGTATATCCGGGCCGGATATGACGCCATCGAGAAAAAGGAGTACCCCCGGGGGATCAAGCTTCTTCGTAAGGCATATGAAGTCCAGCCCGGCGACATCGCTATACAGAAGAACCTCCTTGACGGTTACATCGCGTACGCCGACGCGCTCGACAAGAAGGATGATCTCGATGGTGCCCTTAAGGTCATCGCCGCGGCGTCTTCGATCGACCCGAAAGACCCCGATGTCGTGCGGGAGGCGGCGTATCTCTCCTGCCAGAAGGGAGCGCTCTTATCCGGTAGGAAACGCCTGGGTGAGTCAATGGAGTATTACCGCAAAGGGGTTGACCTCGCGTTGAGCGCTGATGAGGCGCGCAAAGATATAGCTGGCTATCTTTACACGCTGGCGCAGGACGCCTACGCCCGTGATGACCGGCAGACCACTCTCATCTGCCTGAAATCATCATATGCGATCTGGGAGCGGTATGAGACGCTCGATTTTATCGCGAAGGTCTATTACCGGCAGGCGAATCCGGAAGCGGCGAAATTCTACTGGGAGCGGGCACAAGAGATCGATCCGGCGCGCGAGGGGCTTGATGTGAACATTAAGCTGGCGGCGGGGGATAGCGCCTCGCAGCGGCAAGCACTCACCGTTGAAACGGAAAATTTTAATATAAAACTCTACAAACCGTACGGCACCAGCGTTGATACGCTCGAGAAGATGCTCCGGAAGGTGTACGCCGATGTCGGCGGCGATCTCGGATACTATCCTGACCGCCGGACTCCCGTGATCTTTTACAGCGAAGCGGATTACCGGACGATCTTCAGGAAACCGTCCGAAGTGCGGGCCTTCTATGATGGCAGTATCCGGATCCCGTTGCGGGCGGACGTCTCCTCGGCGCTCTTCGCGGCGACGCTCGCGCATGAGTATGCGCATGCGGTTGTTGATATACTGACCGAAAAAGGGTGTCCGCTCTGGATCAATGAGGGGATAGCCGGATATGAGCAGGCGCGGGAAGCTCCGGTGCCGGTAGATGTTCTCAGGGGTGTGCTGCCGAGCGGGGAAGCTATTTCGATCGATCGGATCGAGAAGGGGTTCGCATCCGGCGCCACCCTGAACGAGACACTTTTGAGTTATCAGGGGGCGTATGCGGCGATATGTTTCATGCTTGATAAGTGGGGATGGGCCGGTATGCGTGGCCTCCTCAAAAGGATACGGGAGGGGCGGCATTACGCCAACGCGGTTGATGAAGAGTACCTGGTCTCGATGCCGGCATTCGAAGAGATGCTGACGCAGTATGCGCGCGCCCACTACCTCGTTGATAAGGGTGGCGACAAATAAAGGGCGCTTACGCGATAAAGTTTGCTGGCATTTGCCCTGCAAAAAAGGTATAATACAAAAAGTGTAAACGGAGCAGACCCGCAGCGGCAACCGGTTCGCCGGGACGCTTCGGCCTGCTCCAGCGGCAGGCCTGCGCTCGGAAAAATCTCTTTTTACTTTCGCTTTCAGCGAAAGACCAAACTAAAAAGATATTTTTACGCCCTGCTCACCGGCGTGCCGCCTCGGGTCAGGGTTGAGTAATAACTGATGACGGTTAACCAACAGGAGGTTGTGTAATGTTCCGCGAAAAGATAAAGGTTTTTGATTGCACGATACGGGATGGCGGGCTCATCAACGATCATCAGTTCGACCACCGGTTCGTCCGGGAGGTGTATAAAGCGCTCTCGACCGCGGGCGTCGATTATATGGAGATCGGCTATAAGAATTCGAAAAAACTTTTTTCTTCCGCGGAGTACGGGACCTGGAAATTTTGCGACGATGAGGATATAAAAAGGGTTATTGACGGCATTGAGAGCAGGATGAAGCTTTCAGTCATGGTCGATGTCGACCGGGTCGATATCGAAGATGTAAAGCCGAAAAAAGATTCACCGGTTCACATGGTGCGGGTCGCTTCCTACGTGAAAGATATTGATAAAGCGATCTACCTCGTTAATCGCTTCGCGGACCTTGGTTATGAGACGACAGTCAATATTATGGCGGTGTCGAAGGCGCTCGATATTGAGCTGACCGAGGCGCTGCAGCAGCTCGAAAAAGAGAGCAAGGCCGATGTCGTCTACATCGTCGATAGCTTCGGGTCGCTCTACCAGGAATCAATAGAGTTCCTCGTTAAAAAATTCAAGTCGATCCTGACGACGAAAGAGATCGGCATCCATGCCCACAACAATCAACAGCTTGCGTTCAGCAATACGATCGAGGGGATCATTCATAATGCCAATTATCTCGACGCGACGGTCTACGGGCTCGGCAGGGCGGCCGGGAATTGTCCGCTTGAGCTGCTCATCGGTTTTTTGAAGAACCCGAAGTACGATATCCGTCCCATACTTGACCTGATCTCGAAAGAGTTTATTCCCCTGCGGCAAAAGATGGAGTGGGGATATATAATTCCGTACGCGATCGCCGGCATGCTTGACGAACATCCGAAAGACGCGATCGCTCTCAGGGAGAGCGACAAGAAAGAGAACTACCGGGAGTTTTACGAGAGTCTGGTGGGGGATGATCTGGATTAAGAAAAAAACGCATACGCAGGTGTAAGTATGGATATAAAACGGTTTAAAAATCTTCCGGTAATGGGGATCTTGCGCGGCATTGAAATGGACGCGATAGAGCCTATTGTCAACACCGCCGCTTCAGCGGGCCTGGAGACGATCGAAATTACCATGAACACTGAAGGCGCCCCTGAGCTTATCCGCCAGGCCATCAAGGTTTCAAAGAAACGTCTGATGATCGGCGCTGGCACCGTGCTTGACCTCGCGACACTCAAGACCGCGCTCGACGCGGGCGCGACGTTTATCGTCTCTCCGGTCCTTGTTCCCGAAGTCGTTAAATACTGCGTTAAAAAAAAGATCCCGGTTTTTCCCGGCGCGCTGACGCCGCAGGAAGTTTATAACGCGTGGAATGCCGGGGCGACGATGGTTAAGGTTTTCCCCACAGGCGCTCTCGGACCCGACTATATTAAGGAGTTGAAAGGCCCTTTTGACGATATTGAGCTCCTGGCGTGTGGCGGGGTGACCCCGGAAAATGTGAAAGAATATTTTGCCGCAGGCGCCAGCGCGGTTGCTTTTGGGGGCAGCGTCTTCCGCAAGTACTGGCTCCTCGAAAAAGATTACGACGATATTTATACCTCGATTAAGAACTATCTTGCGAAAGTAAGATAGAGAGCCTCTCCCGCAATACATTCAAGAACTGGTTCGCCCCTCGATGGTGTTTTTTAATCTAGAAGTTAAAAAATAAAAATGTAGCTTAAAATACTTGAATTTATTTTTTTGTATGATATACTTACTTCATCAACAACGAAATAAAGTGTTTATAAACAATTTATCCACAGCACTTCTATAAAGCAACTTGCGAATATCAGAGATGAAATACAACAGGGGAGGGTAGCATGATCTCTATCAGGGGAAAAGGATTTTTGGGAATCTTTCTGGCGATATTGCTCGTCGGCGCTTCATGGTTGATGTGCGCTGATCTTCATGCGGCCGATCGCGCAATGTGGGTCTGGTCGATGTCTGAAAACATAGTCCGGGATGATCCGCTTGGTTCGCAAAGCGATTTTTTCAGTTTTTGCGATGGCCCTCATGATAATCCAGTGAACAAGATCAGGACCATTTACTTCTCAAAGACAGCCGGCGATCATGATGTCCTCGCGCTGTACCCGCAGGAGGTACGAGCTTTTATAAAAACCGCGCATTCCCGGGGTTTCAAGGTCATGTGCCTGGCTGGTGATCGCCATTGGGCAACGCCGGAAAAACGGGCGATCGGTGAAGCGGAGTGCGATTCCATCCTGACATTCATCAAAGGGACTGTTAATGCCAGCGAACGCTTTGACGGCATAAATTACGACGTTGAACCGTACCTGCTTCTTACGGCGTGGGGTGACACGTATAACTGGGAGACTCCCGCTGATTACAATAAGATCTGGCCGGAGTATATCGCTCTTATGACCAATTGCGCCGCCAAGATCAAAGCATTTAACACCGCTAACGGAACATCGATCCTTTTCGGGGCTGATATCCCGTGGTGGTATGATGTGGATGGGTATTCCGGCACGTCGCTTCAAGTCCAGCAGCTCGTTGATTATGTTAATCTTATGGATTATCGCCAGACGGGAGCTCTTTTGGTGGGCGCCGCGACGACGCAGCTCGCGAACGCGAAGGCAATGAATGACGCGCAGAAGAATAATCCCGCTTGGATCGCGAAGAAAGTATATATAGGAGTGGAGACGAGTCCTGCCAGGTATCCGGATCCTCCGTCGATCACCTATTTCGAAGAAGGTAATGCTTATCTGGAAACGCAGCTGGCCTATGTTGCCAGCAACATTTCAAGCGCGGAGTTCGGCGGCGTCGCGATCCACTATTATGAGGATGTAAGCGCGGGCGAGTGGGGGTATCGCAGGCTCTGGACCACGCCATTTCAGAGCATAGCCTTCCAGCCGGCGCAGCAGGTGACGAAGACGACGGCGGTGAGCGAAAAGAATTATCACGCTGCTTCATTCAGGAATGAGGTGTACCTGATATGGGTTGAACAGGTCTCTTCATATAAGTACAATCTCAAGATGGATAAATCGCGGGATAACGGGCGCACCTGGGGAGAATGGTCTCCGGCGAAAGATATTGTCGTCCAGGCGTCGGGTTCAGGGGATATCTTTAATAAAATACTCGTTGACCGGCGAGGGAATATTTTTGTCGGCTATGCTGAAAACGGAGCACTAAAGATCATTAAATCAACCGACAATGGCAACCATTTTTCGCCGATAACCGCGCCTCCGAGCGCATCCTGGGATGGGAACGATTTTGCGATCGATGAGACCGGGACAATCGTTTATGTTGTCTCGAGTCAATCGTACGGATTTCTTTTTGCCAGGAGTACCGATGGCGGAGCGACTTTTTCATCCTGGAAATCATTCACCTTTCCGTCGTTTCCCATGAGCGGATCGCCCACCTCTCTGCAGATGCAGATGACCCGGGACGGAAAAACGGTCTACCTCTTCGGGATCGTGAACGAAAAGTCACCTGCGTACGGGTTTTGGCGACTGCGTCTCGTGTATAGCAAGTCCACCGATTCCGGAACGACTTTTACGCCCTTTGCGGACGTGCATCCGGCTGAATTTCCCTACGGAACAGCACATCATGCCGCTAATATAAAGACGGCGATGGACAGGACTGGCAAAGTCTTTGTCGTGTGGACCGTCAGTGATCCGACCACCGAACCTTTATGGCCGGGGAATTTTCTGATCTTGAGTGAATTCGATGAAACGGGTACGGGCTTTGTGCATACGCAGATCAATGACGTCGGCAGTAAAGCGGACCTGGCGACGCTTGAGGTGGATGATGATTTAAATATTTACACGGCATTCTACCGCTCTACCTATGACGCGCAACACGCAAAGAATGTTTATACGCTTTATTATGATGAGCGTCCCCGCGGCGGTGCTTTCGGCGCTGACCGCCTCATCTACGGACCCTACCTTTCTCCTGATACGCTGGAGCGCCCCTGCCTTGCCCAGGAGAAGGAACGCAAGCACACGATGCTGCTCTGGAAAGATATTCCCACGGCCGCCGATCAGAAGTGTGACCTCTATGGCGAGGTTTTTATTTCTTCATTCCCGCGGTTGGGGATCGGCGATAAACGGGTTCTGGCGAATACGCCGCTGAAATTTACCGTGAACGCAACGGCTTCGAGCGGGAATGCGCTCACCTATGGTATGTATAAAGGGGGAGACGCGAATCATGCCGATGGCCTGACCCCGCTCGATATACTGGCGATGATCAATGCGCTCAATAGCGGAATAACGCGCTACGGCCTCGCGGAGTGGGATTGCGAAAAAGATACCGATAATAATGATTATTTGACACCGGTAGATATTCTCAGAGTGATCAATGATATTAATTCAGGGCGAACACAGTTGCCCGCTGACATATCTTTTGATCGCGCCACTGGTGTATTTTCCTGGACGCCCACCACTAGTTCGGTTGACCCGATCCTGGTGACGTTTACGACCGTGGATGGGACATGGAAGAACTCCGAGACGATCAATGTGACGGTCTACGCCGGGCCGATCATTACCACGCTTGCGCCGGCTTCTATGAGTCCCGCCGGAAGTGGCGAAGGAGAGGCGGGAACGCCGCAGAATCTTACTTTGCAGGGGGCGAACTTCGGCAGAAGCATCGACGAGTGCTTTGTGACTTTTAAGAACAAGAGCACCGGCGCCAGATTTTCCGCACAGGTAACGGATTGTCAGCAGACTTCCCTGACCTGCATTATTCCGAATCTTCCGATCGGCGTCTACGATGTCATCGTCACAAACTTCGGCGGGAGCAGTGTCGCGAAAACATTTACCGTTGCTCTCCCGACGTATACTATCACCGCGACGCAGGGCGCTAACGGCACGATAAGCCCCCTGGGAGCGACGGAAGTAACGCGCGGAGCGAGCCAGGTCTACACGATCGTCCCGGCGCCCGGGTATGTTATTAACGATGTGACGGTAGATGGCTCGCTTCATCCCCCGCTCAGGACTACTGACTTTATAACAGGAACGTATACATTCACCAACGTGACAGTTCCGCACACGATCAGCGCGACCTTTATTCTGGGTACGTATACCATCACCGCGACTCAAAGCGCGAACGGTATAATAAGCCCCGCGGGCTCGATCGGGGTACCTGGCAGGTCGAATCAGCTTTATACGATCTCTCCAGCACCCCGATATGTGATCAAAGATGTGGCCGTTGATGGAGTGTCTGTGGGCGCGGTGACAAGTTATATGTTCAGCAATGTGACGGCAAGTCACAGGATCACCGCGTCATTTGCGCTGCCTCCCGCTCCCGCGGCTCCGACGATAGGGACCGCTACCTCGGTGACAAGGTACAACGCGCGCATCAACTGGATCGACAATGCGAACAATGAGGACGGATTTAAGATCTATCAATGGAATCCTTCGACGTTGTCGTGGTATGTCGCGGCGTATGTCGGTAAAAATACAAATTCCGTGAATCATGCGACATCGGGCATGGTCTACGGGCTTCTGCCGAATATGACGTATATATTCCGTGTGACCGCCTATACGTTTGACGGCAGGGAATCAGCGCCGAGCGGTAACTGCACTATACAAACGCCCAGGTAGCATCGGAGTAGAGGTGTGAAAGAGAGCTTATCTATGACTTTATGTCTGGAAAGGCAGCGTTATATGTTACGACAGAGGATGTTGATAGCTACATAAGGAAAAGTGATGTTCTGTGTAGCGACCGAGCGCGGGCAAGATCATGTTCGGCCGCTACATTTATAACCACGGACAAGAAGGGCCATGGCGGTGAAAGAATAAGGCAGGTATCTGATACAGGGGGAGACATGAGGTTAAAAACAGCAGTGACGGGCAGCTTGTTCCAGGCGATTCTCGGGGTTCTTTTTCTATCGTGTTTTGTTTCTTTCGTTAAAGCAGATCCCGCCGAAGTTGCAGGCGGGAGTTTATTTGCAGCGCCGGCCGCGCAGAGCGGAGCTCCATCATTTCAAGCCGGAAGGGCCGCGCGCTATCAGGAGGGCGAAGTCCTGGTCAAGTTCAAAGATGGGGTCGAGCCTCAGGGGGCGCTTAACGCATGCGGCATATCGATCGCCGGGCTTACGCGTATCCACGCGATCGCTCCGGTTGTCGCCAAATATAAGGAGACGAGGCTTCGGAAGAACTCGAACGGCTGGTATTCTTTTATGGGCGCGAATTACAAGGAAGTCGCTGCGATATCCGATGAAGATGTTTTCAGGCAGGCGTACCAAACTATGGAACCGCGTGAACAGGCTATCTTCCGTGCATATCGTGCGCGCCTGCCGCAAGATATGCCGGTCGCGGAGGCTGTCAAGAATCTCGAAAACGATCCGGCCGTCGAATACGCGGAGCCGAATTATAAGATAACATTCGATGCGGCGCCGCTGCCCAACGATCCTCTGTTAAAAACCGTCGGCTCCTGGGGGCAGTCTTACGCCGACCTGTGGCCGTTGACGAAGATACAGTGTCCGGATGCGTGGCAACTCTTTGCAAAAAATGGACGTCCCGGGTATGAGTTTGCCGGAGACGGCGTTGTTGTTGCGGTCATCGATACCGGTGTCGATTACTACCATACCGAATTAAGCGATAATATATGGGTCAATCCTGCCCTTATTCAAAGCGGGGTCATTCGGGATACCAACGGCGATGGTACGGTCAATATCTATGATCTTGACGCCAACCGCGATAAGACGATCACTGCGGCTACCGAACTTCCGGATAACGCGATCGGGCATAATTTTGCCGACAATAATTCGGACCCTTACGATCTTGGTGATCACGGAACGAATGTCGCCGGCATCATCGCCGCGAAAGGCAATAATGGCGTCGGCGGCATCGGCGTCGCTCCCAAAGCGAAGATCATGTGCGTCAAGATAGCTTCGAGCGATGACCCCAGTTCAAGCGTCATTTCGAACGGTGCCCCGGCGATACGGTACGCCGCTGACAACGGGGCACAGGTGGCGAATGCGTCCTGGAGCATGCCGGGCGTCAGCAAGACGCTCATCGACGCGGTCTCGTACGCCGATTGGAAAGGATGCCTTGTCGTGGTAGCCGCGGGGAATGAAGGGTACGATCTTGCAGCCGAAGCTCCCTGCAATGTCGATGGTGCGCTGACGGTTGTCGCTTCGACGCAGAACGACGAACTGTATGGGAGCAGTAATTACGGTCTGGGCGCCTCGGTTTCCGCGCCGGGCGGCGGATACCCCACCGACCTACCCTCCGGCGACATCCAAAACAATAATAATATCGTTACGTTAAAATCTCACATGAGCGCGTCCAGGACGTGGAATGCTTCGCCGGGCTTTGAGCGTGCCTGCGGTACATCCGTGGCCGCGCCTTTTGCAGCCGGCGTTGCCGCGCTTATTAAATGCAGGTATCCGAACGATGTACCGCAAACGATCCGCGCCCGGATGATGGCCGGATGCGATCCTATAGATGCGCTTAATCCCGCCAACGCCGGGCTGATGGGCACCGGCAGGGTCAACGCTTACAAAGCGCTGACGGTGACCCCGCAGCCGCTTCTGAAGCTGATCCAGGTCAAGGCGGACGGGATCGCCACGGGACGCCAGGGCACGATGGTCGTGTCGGTCAAGAACTTCTGGCTCGGCATCACCGGCGTCACCGCAACGCTGCAGACGACCGATCCGAACGTAACGATCCCCAACGGCACCGCTTCGCTGGGCGCGATCGATCAGTACGCCGTTAAAGATAATGCGTCCGCCCCGTTCACCGTGCTCATCGGTGCCGGTGTAGCCGATGGCGCAACCGTACGGCTTGACGTGGTACTGACCGGCGATAACGGCTACCGGACGGTATGTCCGATCGTCTATCAAAACTCGTATTTCAAAAGCGCGGGGAATGAAAGCGCTCTCCCAATGGTCGGAGCGCATCCGGTCTATTCTCTCTTCCGGGACCTTGACGGCGATGGGCTGCCCGATGTCCTGTTCATCGATTGGAACGGGACCGGAAATACAAAATTTTATCGGAATACCGGAACAGGATCGTTTACGGATGTACCGCTGCCTGACCTGAAATATACCGAGGCGCCGCTCTTTCTCGATATTGATAATGACGGCAAAGAGGAGCTCTTTATCGACAACGTCAACTTCCCGCTTACCGGCGCGAGCCAACGTCACTGTCTCTTCAGGTATGATCCGTCAGTCGGTTTTACCGATATAACCAACGGCAGCGGGCTTAATGCCAGTTCCGGTTCCGGCACGGAGAGGACGTTCAGCGCGGTACCGATCGATTACAATAATGACGGATTCATAGATATATGCACCGATTCGATGATCTTCAGGAATAACGGCGACACCACTTTTACGCGCATAGGCCTTGGCAGTGTCGGCCTGCGGGCCCTCTCCACCAATCCGACATCAACCAACTATGCGCCGATCATAGCGTTTGATTACAATAATGACGGCTTCCAGGACCTGCTCTTTCCGCTTCCCGCGTTATTCCGCAATAATGGCGACGGCACCTTCACCGATGTGACCATCGCCGCGGGCTTAAGCACCGCGGTGGCGACCGATCCCGTCGTGCAGACGCAGGGCATCGCGGTCGGGGATTATGATTGCGACGGTAGCCAGGATATTTTCTGGAGTTATGCGGACAAATCGGGCGTACAGCATAACGTCCTGTTGAAGAACACAGGATCCGGTAAATTCGTCGATGTGACCGCGACCGCCGGCGACATAAAGCTCTGCGCATCCTCGGCAGGCATGAACTGGGGCTGTGAATTCTTCGATTACGACAATGACGGCGATCTTGACCTTATTGTGCCGCAGACGGCAAACGGCCAAAAGAGCAGGGTGCTCAGGAACAACGGCAACGGCACCTTCACCGACGTTACCGATAGCCTTGTGCCGAAAGGCCTCACTCTTGACGGAGCTCCTGTTTCGGTCGCGGATTTTAATAATGACGGCGCGCTCGATATCTACGCGCCCAGCGCGACGGGAGCATCGAATGCTGCCTGCGGTCTGCTGAAGAATATGGTGGGCCGACGGAATAACTGGATAAAGATAAAGTTGGTCGGGTGGAAGAGCGGCAGCGGTACCGACGCTTATGGCACGAAGGTCTTCGTGCGTACCGGCACAAAGCGGCAGTTGCTTGAAGTGCGCTTCTCTCCGATGAACAGCCAACCGCTCCACTTTGGCCTGGGTCAAGCGGCAATGGTCGATGAGATCGAGGTACGCTGGCCGCGCGGCGGCGTGAAGAAGCTGACGAATATCAATGTCAACCAGGTCCTGACGATCACCGAGGATAATCCGCCGGTCCTTGACCGGACCTCGGTCCAGGACCAGACGGTAGCCGCGGGCCAGAAAGTGGTCTTTGCGCTGAAGGCGAGCGATCCCGACAATGAGCCGCTGACCTACGCGGTCTATTATTCGGCCGACGTGAACCGTAGCGGTACCGTGACGCCGTCCGATGCGCTCCAGATCATCAACATTATAAATCTGAATATCAAACCGGGCGACTCGGACTGGATGCCGGAGGCCGATGTTAACGGAAGCGGTGCGGTAACGGCGCTGGATGATCTTCTGGTGATCAACCAGCTCAACGCGGGGATGACGACGTTGCCTTTTACCCCGAATCCGTCCTTTGCTTCGACGGGCGCTCTCAGCTGGCAGACCTCGAGTTCCCAGGCAGGGGAATACTACCTTGCGCTCGTCGTTTCAGACGGAAAGATGAGCGATTTTAAGGTTGCCAAGGTCACGGTAGTCGGCGCTCCGGTTATTACTGCGCTTAGTCCGGCGAGTGGCCTGCCGAATGTAACGGTCACGATCAACGGTACTAATCTGACGAATATCACGAAGATCACCTTCAGGAACCGGGCAACGGGTGTATCCACCGATATCCCCCAGATAAACGTAGGCGCCGGGCTTTCCTGTCAGATCGCCGCGCTGGCTCCGGGGAATTACGATGTCACGGTCACCAGCCTTGGCGGCACCAGCAACGCCGTTGCGTTCACGGTCCTCGGCGGTCTGCCGGCGGTCGGCGACCTGAAGAATCCCCCCGCTGGCGCTGAAGGGGAGGCGGGGAGCCCGCCGGTCACCTCATTCACCGGCAAACCCGGCAGATATACGCCCATCACCGCAACGTATATTGACCCCTATGGCCCCGATGCGCTTGCGTCAGCCTACATCAGCATCTGGACCTCGACTGCTCCTTCCGGCGGCGCCTACTATTCCGTTGCCGATAATAAGCTCTACCTGGATAACGGTTCCAATACCGGATGGCTCGGAGGATTCGCCCCCGGCTCGGCCAACAAGATATCGAACTTGTACTTTACCCTGGATTGCCAAACAACCATGGTATCAAAAGTCGGTACGACTCTTGCCGTCACCTGGTCAATAAGCCCCAGATCAGCCGCCGTAGGCACGATCACGATCTATCTACGCGCGATCGATAAAGCCAATGTAACGACCGACTGGGTCAGGAAGGGCACCATCATCGTCAGCCCCAACACGTACCCGTCGAACGGGACAATTACCCCCACCAGCGGTACGGCAAGAGTAGGCATACCCTTCATCTTGACCGCCTCGTACCTGGATTCAGACGGAAATGACGACATAGCGGAGGTCGGTTCACTCATATATTCGCCCTACGTATGGGTAAAGTATTCAACCATGGATAATAAACTGTATATCAGTAACGAGACCGCCAGCGGCTGGATCGGCGGCTTCGTACCGGGGTCGGCCAACCTGATATCGAATGCCTACGGGACGCTCGACTGCTCGCGCACAACCATCAGCCGGACGAACTCGGCGACGATCACGGTCACCTGGTGCATTATCCCGAAGGCGGGCTTTACCGGATCAAAAGGCATCTACTCCCGCATGGTGGACAAAGCAGGAGCTGATACGGGTTTTGTGTACAAAGGGTCGCGCACGGTAACGCAGTAAGAAAATCGAATATAGAAGGAGTTGGCAGTATTCTACTATCCGCGTGAACGGGTAGAATACTCAGCCATCGAGAATAAGTTTCACCTCTTCAATAATACCGACACCGGCCGGTTGGGAGGCATCACCCCTGGGATGAACGCCAGGATCGAGAATAGCTATATGACGTTCGATTGCTTGACGAACCCGGCACCGGGAAGATCAGGTAATACGGTGACCGTCAAAGTGACGGTGATCCCGAAGAGTGCCTATACGGATAGGGGAAATAAAAGCATCTATCTTCGCGCATTGACAAAGCCGGCGCAGATACCTCCCTCGTCTATAAAGGGTCGAGGATGATAAATTAGAGGCACCTATTCGTTAATTGGTGGGAGGATGAAAAGATCGACCGGCGGGAGCGCGCGTAAGCGCGTTCCCGTTTTTTTTGTTTTCACGGCAGGTATATTTTAAATTTGACAATTCATACGGCGGTGATAGAATAAAAATATCCGCATCATATATAGGCGAAAAGTGTTCTTCGTTCTGTGGAGCGACTCACGGGAGGGATCGAGCATGACCGACTATACCACCGATAAGATCCGCAACATCATCTTCCTAGCCCATTCGGGCGCCGGTAAGACCTCGCTGATAGAAGCGCTGCTCTTTCGATCGGGCATGATCAAGGAACAGGGGGCGATCATCCAGGGGACCACGACCGGCGATCATAACATCGACGAGATCGAGCGCAAGACGACGATCAACTCCAAGATCATGCATATCGATACCGCGGGCTATCGCGTCAACATCATTGACACGCCCGGGTTCGCCGATTTTGTCGGGGATGTCTTAAGCGGTCTCGCGGTGACCGACGCCGCGGTCCTGATCATTGATGCCGCCGCTGGTATCCAGGTGGGGACCGAACGCTCGTGGGCGATGCTTGAAGAACGTACTATGCCCCGGGTAATTTTTATTAATAAAGTCGACAAGGAAAATGCCGATCTTACGAAGGATCTTGAGGCGATCGCCAAAAAGTTCGGCAAAAAATGCATGTCGCTCTTAGGAGGGCTGACGAACGCCCAGATCGAGACGATCGCGGAATCTGATGATAAGCTCCTGGAAAAATTCCTGGAGACCGGTAAGCTCTCGGAAGGTGAAGTCAGCGCGGGACTCGCGGCCGCGGTCCTCACGGGGAAGATCGTGCCGATCCTCTCAGGGTCCGCCGAAAAAGGGCAGGGCGTTAAAGAACTGCTTGAGTTCATTATTAATGACCTGCCGCCGCCGAAGGTTAACCCCGGGGCGTTCTCAGCGCTTGTTTTTAAGACGACGGTCGATCCGTATATCGGACAGATCAGCGTCTTTAAGGTGTGCTCGGGTGAAGCAGCCGCTGAAGCCGCGGTCCTTAATGCTGGTAAGGGGCAGAAGGAACGCCTGGGGCAGCTTCTTGACCTGCAGGGAAAACTGACCACTCCCCGCCTCAAAGCGATCGCGGGCGATATTGTCGCGGTCGCGAAACTCAAAAGCACGCAGACCGGTGATACGTTATGCGACGAAAAGCATCCGGTCACGCTCCCGGCGATACCATTTCCCGAAGCGACGATCTCTTTTTCGATCAAGCCGAAATCAAAAGGCGATGACGATAAGATTCTCGGGTCGCTGACTAAATTATCCTGCGAAGACCCCTCATTCCAGATCATCCGCGACGCTCAGACCCACGAGCTTGTCGTCTCGGGGCTGGGGGACCTGCACCTCGATATTATGCTCCAACGTCTTAAAACGCGTTTTCACGTCGAGGTCGAGATCGGGACACCCAAAGTCGCGTATAAAGAGACGGTCATGGCACAGGCTGACGCGCAATACCGGCATAAGAAACAGTCGGGCGGTTCCGGTCAGTTCGCTGAGGTCTGGATGCGTATCGAACCCCTGCCGCGCGGCGCCGGTTTTGAATTCGTCGATGATGTTGTCGGCGGCGCGATACCGGCGCCGTTTGTTATCAGCTGCGAGAAAGGGGTAAAGTCGATGCTTGAGACCGGCGTCCTTGCCGGTTTTCCGATCACGGATGTGCGCGCGGTCGTCTATGATGGTAAGACACATCCGGTTGACTCAAAGGATATCGCGTTCCAGATCGCGGCGCGGCATGGATTTCGCGAAGCGTTCATGAAAGCCCGCCCCATCCTGCTCGAGCCGATCATGGATGTTGAGATCATGGCTCCTGAAGAGTACATGGGATCAATTACGGGGACGATCAGCTCCAAACGGGGGAGGATCGCCGGCATGGAGGGTTCGAGCGTCAAGGCGAAGATGCCCCTGGCGGAGATGTTCAAATACGCCTCTGAGTTAAAATCGATCACGAGCGGGCGCGCATCCTATACGATGCACTTTTCACATTATGAAGAAGTTCCGGCAAAGAACGCCCAAACGATCATCGCCCAGGCTAAAGTCCATAAAGATGAAGAAAAAGAAGAATAAGAGGTTCATGCCATAGAATTAAAAATATTCAGATAACAGTACTTGACTTTATTTCTCTTTTACTTTATA